>NZ_JBAELF010000044.1:0-23596 GCF_056211015.1 Candidatus Egerieousia sp. | reverse complement strand
TGATTAGCCTGTTCTTTTTTCTCGGGCAACTGCTACCGCAGAAATCAATACCGGTCCTTATCCATCCATCAAAACACATCAATCAGTATTATTGCATCTCTTGGGTAATAATTATGTTTATTTCATATTTCTCGTTTAGCCCTGAGAAACTCTGTACTGATGTACAAGTGATCATTGCCTGGATTTGCATTTTGGCTGCAACGATACTGTCAGTAATCATATACTCAAAATATCTCAAGGAGAGAACTGAATCCTTCTTTGGAAAACACAGGGTACTCTGGACGGTTTTCGTGTGGGCAGCGTGCATAGCTTCATTCATACTGGCAATGTGCCTGTTCGATAAATATCCGAATTTTATGAACGCTTAAAAGTTTTGAAACGATTCAGCATCGACCTCAAAAAGGATATGCAAGAAAACTAAAATACCTCAAACGAATGAAACGTTTAGGCATTATTTCGCTGTTTTTTTGCGTCCGCCCTCGTTTTCAACGTAGGATGCGACAAAATCGAAAGCCCCGAACGGCGCTTATGAAGAAATATCCGGAGATATGGCATGAACAAGAAAGGACTTGTCGTGAATGCCAATGTGGTCTCGAAAATGGATTGGGGTGAGAAAGATCATACGGGCACTGATGAAAAGCTCCCTGAACTCAATGTCATCGTGGCTATCCGCCCCCTGTTGGACTATTGCGCCAATATCGGAGAGGCTCTGGATTACTTGCGTGCCCATAACATCACTCCTTTGCCATCTGGACAAATGAAGAAACTGAGTTGGTTATGGGAATGCAAACATGTAAGTCTTGCCAACTCTATTTGTCGTCCTCCCTCAGTTTCTCCTTGTATTTCTTGTCATAGGCTTCGCCTCTCGGGACAAGGTACTTGAAGAACACGCAGTCATCTATGATCTGGATATGGAAGATAAAGAATGCACGGAGGCTTCCGATGCGGATGCGGTAGACGCTGTCATAGCCGACCAGTTTTCTGCAGTCGGCGATCTCATCCAGGCATGACTCATTCCTGACCTCAAGGATTGTGTTCCTGACAGAATTCAGTGTCTTGCCCGACAACTTGCGGACTGATTTCTCAAAATCCTTCGAGTACTTCGTCTTCATAATCCCAGCCAGTTCACAAAGTCCTTTGACTCTACTTCGGAAAGCTCAACGTCTCCGTCGGGACGGACATTGCACAGGTACCGGTAAGTTGCCGCCTCGTTCATGTCCTCCACTTCCTTCTCCAGAATTTTCTCGATATAGTTCTTGAGGTTCGTGCCGGATGCGGCCGCCTTGATGGAAAGGAAGCGGTATACATCCTCACGGATGTCGATGTTCTTTCTTCTTGTCTGAACTGCAGCAGTATTCATAATTCGCAACTTATATGTTATATGCAAATGTAGATAATATATTTGATAATACAATATACTCAACAAGAATGTTATCGAGATATAGCAGATATACGATATATATCTAGTCAAGTCGTATTGATGCCATATATACAAAACCAAGGTTAAAAAACAGGCCTGTCACATAAGTGGTTGGCCTTTAATTTTTTGCTATGTACTATAATATGCTCCGTTTGAAATTTTGAACAAAAGGAATTATTTTTGCGTTCAGTTATTGTTTGGAATGAAAAATATAAGGAACTTTTGCATTATTGCGCACATAGATCACGGAAAGAGCACGCTTGCAGACCGTTTGCTTGAGGCCACAAATACGCTCAGCAGCAGGGAAATGGAGAATCAGGTGCTTGATTCCATGGATCTTGAGAAGGAGAAAGGCATTACAATCAAGAGCCACGCCATTCAGATGGTATATGACTACAAGGGTGGTGACGGCGAGGCTGAGGCCGGCAATTACACTCTGAACCTTCTTGACACTCCGGGTCATGTTGACTTCTCATACGAAGTTTCACGCGCAATTGCATCCTGCGAGGGAGCCCTTCTGGTTGTTGATGCAACCCAGGGCATTCAGGCACAGACAATTTCAAACCTGTATCTGGCTGTTGACCACAATCTTGAAATCATACCTGTTCTTAACAAGATAGACGTTGAGAGCGCAATGGTTGATGTTGTGAAGGATCAGGTGATAGAGCTTCTGGGATGCAAGGAGGAGGATATCCTGCTTGCCAGCGCAAAGACAGGTCAGGGCGTGCCGGAAATACTTGATGCAATCGTGGAGAGAATACCATCGCCGGTGGGAGATACTCAAGCTCCTCTGCAGGCTCTTATCTTTGATTCTGTATTCAATCCTTTCAGAGGTATAATTGCATATTTCAAGGTTAAGAACGGCTCCATAAAGAGCGGTGACAAGGTGAAGTTCTTCAATACCGGAAAGGAGTATGTTGCCGATGAGGTTGGTGTGCTTCAGATGAAGCTGGTTCCCCGCAAGGAAATAAGCACAGGTGATGTAGGTTATATCATTTCAGGTATAAAGTCTGCGGTTGAGGTCAAGGTTGGTGATACCATTACACATACCGATGCTTCCTGCGATGAGGCTATTGCCGGTTTCGAGGAAGTGAAACCTATGCTTTTTGCAGGAATGTATCCAATAGAAAGTGATGAATATGAAGACCTCAGGGCTTCGCTTGAGAAATTCCAGTTGAACGATGCCTCACTGGTGTTCGAACCTGAATCATCACTTGCTCTGGGTTTCGGGTTCAGGTGCGGATTCCTTGGTCTGCTCCACATGGAGATTGTTCAGGAACGTCTGTTCAGGGAGTTTGACATGGACTGCATTACAACAGTTCCTAATGTTTCATATAAAGTATATACGACCCAGGGCGATTGCCTTGATGTTCACAATCCGAGCGGCCTTCCTGAAATAACGCTCATAGACCATATAGACGAACCATATATTCGCGCGCAGATTATTTCCAAGAGTGATTTCTTCGGTCCTATAATGAAGCTCTGTCTGGACAAGCGCGGAACTCTTGTGAGCCAGCATTTCCTTAGCAGCGACCGTGTGGAATTGAACTATGACATGCCTCTTGCGGAGATTGTATTCGATTTCTATGACAAGCTCAAGTCAATCTCCAAGGGATATGCTTCCTTTGACTATCATATTATTGATTTCCGCAAATCGGATCTGGTCAAGCTCGACATTCTCCTCAACGGCGAGCAGGTTGATGCATTGAGCTCGTTGATTTTCCGCGGTCACGCATACGATTTCGGACGCAGGATGTGCGAGAAACTAAAGGAACTCATACCTCGCCAGCAGTTCGATATTGCAATCCAGGCCGCAATCGGTGCCAAGATAATTGCCCGCGAAACTGTGAAGGCAGTTCGCAAGGACGTTACAGCAAAATGTTACGGCGGCGATATCACCCGTAAACGCAAGCTTCTTGAGAAGCAGAAGAAAGGGAAACGCCGCATGCGTCAGGTAGGAAACGTGGAGGTTCCTCAGAGCGCCTTCATGGCAGTGCTCAAACTTGACTAGTTATATGCGTTAAATGTACAAAAACTCCCGCCTGAAAACCAATGATGGTATCTCAGGCGGGAGTTTTCGCTATTATCAAATGCTAATTCATTGATTATCAAAGACTACTCATCCTTCTCCTCTTCCTCGTAAGCCTTGAGCAGCTTATCCTGAACGTCTGCAGGAACCTGCTGATAGTCGGCAAACTTCATTGTGAAGGTTGCGCGGCCGCTTGTAAGAGAGCTCAGTGTTGTTGAGTATTTGTAGAGTTCTGCAAGTGGAACACGTGCCTTGAGGACCTCGAATCCCTTCTCGCTGCTCATTCCCTCGATGATTGCGCGGCGGTTCTGAAGATCGCTCATTACATCACCCATGCAGTCACCCGGAACCATGATCTCAACATTGTAGATAGGCTCCATGATCTTAGGAGCTGCTTTCTTGAAGGCCTCCTTGAAAGCGTTTCTACCTGCAAGACGGAATGCGAGCTCGTTTGAATCTACCGGGTGCATCTTACCATCGTAAACGTAAACCTTGATATCACGAGCGTAAGAACCTGTGAGAGGGCCCTCTGTAATCTTGTCCATGATACCCTTGAGGATAGCAGGCATGAAACGTGCATCAATTGCACCACCAACTATACAGTTGTAGTATTCGAGCTTGCCGCCCCACTCGAGTGGATACTCTTCCTTACCCTTGATGTTAGGAATGAGCTCGAAGTTGTCAACTTTGAACTTGGTAGCCTGTGGAGCACCCTCTACGTAAGGCTCAATGAGAAGGTGAACCTCACCGAACTGACCTGCACCACCTGACTGTTTCTTGTGTCTGTAGTCTGCTCTTGCAACCTTGGTGATTGTCTCTCTGTATGGAATCTTTGGAGCAAAGAGCTCAACCTCAATCTTATGGGTGTTTGTAAGATGCCATTTGAGAATATTGATATGATGCTCGCCCTGTCCGCTGAGGATGGTCTGCTTCAATTCCTTTGAATATTCTACAATGATGGTAGGGTCCTCTGCCGAGAACTTGTTGAGGATTTCACCGAGTTTCTCCGCATCCTTCTCATCTTTTGGCTTGATTGCTGTTCTGAACTTAGGCTCTGGGAACTGGGTTGGTTTGAACACCCACTCGTTGCCAGGAGCATTGAGAGTCTGGCCTGACTTCACACTCTTGAGCTTCACTGTGCAGGCAATGTCACCTGCAAGAACCTCAGTAAGTTTCTCCCTCTTCTTTCCTGCTGCTGCGTAGAGTGCTGTGATTCTCTCCTTTGCACCGGTCTCAGGGTTTACTACGTCCATTCCCTCAGTAACCTTGCCGCTCATTACCTTGAAGTATGAAACATCGCCAAGGTGCTGCTCCTGCATTGTCTTGTAAACGTAGATTGATGCAGGACCGTTGGCATCAACCTTGACCATTGTGCCGTCCTTGAGCTCGTTCTCCTCTAGATCAGGAGTGATGCCGATGTTGATTGCAAACTCCATGATTCTCTTCACACCAATGTCCTTCTTTGCGGAGAGACAGAATACAGGGAGGATATCGCCCTTGAGCATACCTATCTTCAAACCTGCTCTGATCTCATCCTCTGAAAGGCTGCCGTTCTCAAAGAAAGTCTCCATAAGGTTCTCATCGTTCTCAGCTGCCATTTCAATGAGCTGCTGCTGGAGATCAGCCGCCTCATCGGCCTGGTCTGCAGGAATGTCAAGCTCCTCGCGTGTACCGTTCTCGTCTGTGAAGTGGTATTTCTTCATCTTGAGAACATCAATGAATGAATCGAATGATGCACCTGGATTCTCAGGGAACTGAACGAGAACAACCTTGCTTCCGAATGCCTGCTTGAGTGAATCAACTGTTGCATGCCAGTCAGCCTTCTCGCTGTCGAGCTGGTTCACACCTATTATGAGTGGTTTCCTGCTGTTTGCAGCGTGACGTGCAAAGATCTCTGTTCCAACTTCAACACCCTGTGTGGAGTTCACCAGAAGGATTCCCAGTTCAGCTACTGAGAATGCTGAGAATACACCACCTACGAAATCATCGGAGCCCGGAGTGTCTATAATGTTGAATTTATTGTCCTTGAACTCTGAATAGAGAAGTGTTGAATAAATGGAGCGCTGATAGATCTGCTCAATCTCGGTATTATCCGAAACTGTAGTCTTTGCCTCAATGCTGCCCCTTCTGTCAATGACCTTACCTTCGAACATCATTGTTTCAGCCAACGTTGTCTTACCGGACTTGGAACTGCCCAACAGGACAACGTTCCTCACATTTTGGGTGTTGTAATTTTTCATATCTGTATGTTATTATAAATAATCTTCAATTCTGCATTTTAACTCAAAACTTTCAAATTTATGAACTTTTTATTGAAATTACAACCAATGATTATATGTAACTTTGTCAAACGGGCAATTTGCTTGAAAAATCACATATTCACATATAATTTAACACAATATGACAATAAGGGATATAGCAGGCGCTCTGGAGGCTTTCGCCCCGCTTGAACTTCAGGAGGATTTTGACAACGCAGGCGTTCAGGTGGCAGTTAACAGCTGTCCGGATGCGCTGGATGCACAACTTACAGGCGTGCTCGTCTGCCTTGACATAACAGAACAGGTGATTGACCAGGCCATTGAGAAGAACTGCAACATGGTTGTTTCACACCATCCTCTCATCTTCCAGCCCCTGAAGCGTGTCTGCGGCCGGACCTACCAGCAGCGATGCGTGGCAAAGGCTATACTCGCCGGCATTACATTGTATTCAGCACATACCAACCTTGACAATGCCAAAGGAGGCGTGAACCATATAATTGCCTCTATGCTGGGCTTGAACAATCTCCAGTGGCTTGAACCGCACTCGGTTGTTCTGGCATCTTCCACCAGCGATAGTCCTGCAAAAGTGGAAGGTGGCAGCGGAGTCATAGGGGAACTACCTGCTCCAATGACCGCCATGCAGCTTCTGCTGAGCCTGAAGACGCTGTTCAAGGTGGATGCACTCTTCAACAATTGCAGGGGGAACTCCCCTTTTGCCGAGCCGAAGGCTGTATGTGGAACCATCGCTGTAGAAAAGGAAATAAGGAAAGTGGCTCTGTGTGGTGGTGCAGGGGCCTTTCTTATGGGTAAGGCAAGGGAAATGGGGGCAGATGCCTTCATAACCGGTGAAATACATTATCACGATTACTTTGGGCAGGACATGCTTCTGGTTGAGATGGGGCATTATCAGAGCGAGCAGTACACCCAGGAGCTGCTCATGAAAATAATACTCAAGAATTTCCCTGAAGCCCGTGTGATAAAGACAAGCCTCAACACAAATCCTATTGTTTCATTATAGAACTTACGGACAGACAGCAAAAATCAGACACGGCCCGGATCTTTTCGGAATCCGGACCGTGTCCTTTCAACAAACCTATCGAACCTTATGACAATTAATGTTTCTTCAAGCCTTTGATGAGGAATGAACGGAACTTCTCCTCTATGCTGAAAATCTTTGCAGCCTTTGATACAGGAAGCACGTTCTTGAACTTAGGATAGTAGTTTGCAAGAATAACCTTCTCCTGTTCCTGTGCCTTGATATATTTCTGAGCAAGCTCGTCTATCTCCTTCTCGGTGGCAGGCTTCACTTCCTGGCCACTCCTGACGTTTGCTTTTCCGTCCTTGCATCCGGCATCATTGGCACACGCTGCCTTCTGATATGAACGGATTGCCTTCTTGAGAGCCTTGAGAGCCTTCATTGATTCCGCATGCGCAGCGCACTGAGCCTTGCTGTATTCGTTGTAAACAGGCCAGAACTTTTCAGCCTCCGTTGTGGAGAGGTCAAGCTCCTTTGTAAAGAAAGCTATCTTCTGACTCATTATCTGATTGAAATCAGGAGCTCCCTTTTTCACGGATTTCTGCCCCGGCTTTGCCTGCCTTGCATGCTGGCCATCGTGTGAGCCTCTCCTCTGATCGAATGCAAAACGCTTTCCATTCCTGTTTCCGCACTGCAAGGAATCATCATTGCCGTATGAAACAGCAACTGTGCCGGTAGTATCGGTAACCCCTGCCTGAATGCAATCACTCTCCTGCGACCAGGAATATGACGCACAGAATATTGCCGCTATTATTAATGTTACAAACTTTTTCATGACTTTTCACTTTAGTAAATCAAAACACTATTCTGCATAGGCTATTGAATAGATGGAGAGATCAGAATCAAGAAGGTACTGCTCAATAGGTGAAATCTCCTCATCCGTATCGGATGTTTCATCAGCATCCTCATCGAAAAATATTTCATCCTGACCGGAAGCGGTGATTCCGGTGAATGTTGTATCATATTCATCCGGCGATAAAGCCACCACTCTCTCCGAGCCCGCTGTTGCGGCCTTCTTTGTGATTTCCATAACTCCATATCCGAGAGCCAGTATCAAGGCAAAAGATGCGGCAAGGGAAGCCGTACTTCTGAATATGTGTTTCCAGGCAATTCCCTTGGCTCCCTTTGAAGCACCGCCGGCAATCCCGGCCTTCTGTACGGCTTCATCCACGGAAATTCCCTCACCGCCGTTTATCCTTGCCCACAGAGAATCTTCCAAAGATTCAAAGTATCCGGCAGGTGTTCCGAACGGATTGGATTTCATGTCCTCTCTTTCCAATATGTCCCTGTTATCAGAATTCATTTGCTACTTTGACAAGTCTAAGTTCAAAAGGTTTAATCATTTGTCTCAAGAGCTTCCTTAATCTTCATATATGCATGATGATACGATGCCTTGAGCGCACCAACAGAAGTATCAGTGATGCTTGCTATCTGCTCGTAGGACATCTGCTTGAAATACCTCATTGAGAAGACAGCCCTCTGCTTTGCAGGAAGAGCAAGCACCAGTTTGCAGAGCTTTTTCTGCAAGTCATTGCCATTGAAGTAAGGATCCGCCTCCAACCTGGCCGATAGTATATTCTCATAATCTGTCATGGAGAAATGCGCCCTTGCTTCGGCCGCCTTGAGGAAATTCAGGCTTTCGTTGGTTGCTATCCTGTACATCCAGGTATAAAGTGAAGACTCCCATCTGAAGCCCGGAAGATTGTTCCAGGCCTTGATGAGAGTCATCTGCAATATGTCATTGGTGTCCTCGTGCGAAGCCACCATTGTTCGTATATGCCAGTAAAGCTGCTCACTGTACTGCGCAACCAGCATGCTGAACGCCTTTTCGCATTCGCCAGCCAGATACAAGTCCCTTATGTGAGCATCCTTATCCATTGCACGGTCTTGTGTTTCTATTGATTATTTCCTTGAAATCACTTTTTCAGCTGCTTCAACTATATGTTCGGCATCGAGACCGTAGGCCTTCATAAGCTGTGAAGGTGTACCGCTCTGACCGAAAGTATCGTTGATGGCAACAATCTCCATTGGTACCAGCATATTCTGTGCCAGAATTGCAGCAACGCTCTCACCAAGACCTCCTGCAACGAAATGTTCCTCTGCGCTTACAATGCATCCGCTCTTTGCTATGCTGGCAAGAATGGCCTCCTTGTCAAGCGGCTTTATTGTATGAATGTTCAGAACCTCGGCCTTCACGCCTTTCTCCTCAAGCATTGCGGCGGCCTGAATTGCCTCCCATACGAGATGGCCGGTGGCAACTATGGTTACATCACACTCGCCTGCCTTACGCTCAACCATTACCTGTGCCTTGCCTATTTCAAACTTCTGGTCCTCCTCCGTGAAGTTAGGAACAGAAGGACGTCCGAACCTGATGTAAACAGGACCGTTCCAGGCAGCTGCGGCCTTTGTTGCGGCCTTTGTCTGGTTATAGTCACAAGGTGAAAGAACAACCATATTAGGGAGCATCTTCATAAGACCGATGTCCTCAAG
This sequence comes from Candidatus Egerieousia sp., assembly GCF_056211015.1. Taxonomy (NCBI): domain Bacteria; kingdom Pseudomonadati; phylum Bacteroidota; class Bacteroidia; order Bacteroidales; genus Candidatus Egerieousia; species Candidatus Egerieousia sp. The sequence goes on along the minus strand of NZ_JBAELF010000044.1, from coordinate 14,363 downwards.
AATCTGATGAGTGGCGCCATCCTCGCCCAAAGTGATGCCGGCGTGTGAAGCGGCAATCTTCACGTTTGTGTTTGAATATGCAACGCTTGCCCTTATCTGGTCATACACCCTGCCTGTTGCAAAGGCAGCGAAACTTCCTGCAAATGGAATCCTGCCATTCAATGAAAGGCCTGCAGCAACGTCAATCATATTGGCTTCGGCAATGCCGCACTGGAAGAAACGCTCAGGGAATTCCTTCTTGAAAGCGTCCATTTTCACTGAACCTGTGAGGTCTGCGCAAAGAGCAACAACGTTCCCGTTCTCACGTCCTGCCTCAAGCAAACCTGCACCAAAACCACTTCTGGTATCTTTTTTACCTTTATCTGTATATTGTGTCATAATTCCCGAATTTTTAATAATCCCCTAAAGTTTCCTTAAGCTGTGCCAGTGCCTGCTCCGCCTGCTCGGGTTTCGGAGCCTTGCCGTGCCATGCACAGGTGCCTTCCATGAAATCAACGCCCTTGCCCATACAGGTTTTTGCAAGAATCATGATTGGCTTGCCGGCGCCGAGCGCTGCCTTTGCCTTGGCCAGAGTTTCAAGTACTGAAGTGATACAGTTGCCATCGCAGGTGAAGACTGACCATCCGAAAGCCTCCCATTTTGCTTTGAGATCTCCAATACCGCCTACCACAGAGGCCTCGCCATCAATCTGCTGGTTGTTCCAGTCAGTGATTGCTATGAGGTTGTCAACCTTGTGGTTGGCTGCGAACATAGCTGCCTCCCAGACCTGGCCTTCTTCTGATTCACCATCGCCAAGCAGGGTATAAACAATCTTGCTGTCTTTGTTGAGTTTCTTTGAAAGAGCGGCTCCTGTTGCCACGCTCAGGCCCTGTCCAAGAGAACCTGAAGCCATGTAAACGCCTGGAAGTCCGTGCTCAACTGAAGGGTGGCCCTGAAGCCTTGAACCGAACTGACGAAGTGTTGCGAGCTCGCTAACAGGAAAATATCCGCGTCTTGCCAGCGCTGTGTAAAGTACAGGAGCCAGATGGCCTGCGCTGAGGAAGAACATGTCCTCGCCATTGCCGTTGCGGGTCCAGTTCTTTGGGTCAATGTCCATAACGTTGAAGAAGAGCGATGCAACAATGTCCGTACTGCTCATGCTGCCGCCCGGATGTCCGCTCTGAGCAGATGTTACCATCCTGATGATATCACGCCTCATCTGGCTGGCAACCAGGCCAAGTTCCTGCTCGTCAAGCTTTTTGTTTATATTTATCATATAACTGAGAATTAATGGTGTAAAAAGTTGATGTCTTTGCAAAGGTAGCCAACGCAAGGCAGATTTGCAAAGACATCCGAACCACTGTCCCCAGTCTTATGTCATTTCATTTCACGGACCAGCATTCCAGGCAGAACATCCGATCCTGAAACAATCTTGAATGTAGAATATGTAAGCCCTGCATTGTCGGCCTCCTCCTCCACCGCATACGATCTGTTGTCCCAGATCCGGTTGTCAACCGGAGCCAGAGTGGCAACCCTTCTATATGAGAGCTTGCCGTTGGAATCCTCTTTCCTTTCGAGCACCTCGAACCTGGAGGATGGAGTGAGACCTTCTTTCAGGCCTATATGAAGTTTCACACTGTCACCTTCCACTTCATATACACTGCAGCTGACCTTGAATACGGGAAATTTCCTGCGCAACTGTACAATGTTCTCATCAATTGCGCGTGAGAGAACTTTCTTGAACACATCGGAAGGTTCCTTAAGACCTTTGAGAATGGTCTTGCCGCTCCTGGCTTCATAATCTCCCAGATACTCCAGCTTGAAAAGGTTCTTCTCCTTGCCGTATGCAAGCCTTTTCTGAACATTGACAGATGTTGAATCAAAATAATACTGTCCGTAGAAATTGCCGGCAATCTCATTGTCCCACTTGAGTTTGTACAAATAGGAGTGAATCCTTACGGTAAAACCGGCAATCTGGTCAGTTATCACACTTCCCAATCCTGTTGTGGCTCCTATAATTGCAGAATTGATACTCTCACTTCTGCTGCCGCTGAAGGCGGATACCGTTGTTGCGGTAAGAGAGGCCACTTCCAGAACGGCGGCAAACACATTCGCCTTTCCTGATTTATCAATATAATCTATGTCATTGATGATAACAAAGGTGTTGCCAATAAGGTTCTCCCCTGCGTCTTCAAGCATAGCCGTTCCCCGTGCTGTACGGTTGGCCAGATTCACGTCCTCAACACTGGCATTGTAACTTCCTCTTTGGCGGATAAGGTCCATATTGAACGCACCGTTGAGCTTGTTTCTGTTGAACCATTTGGAAACCAATCTTCTGGCAACCTGATTCTTCTCCAGAAAAACAGCCATTCTCTCAGGGAAATCCTTGGCATCGGTATCACCTCGTGATATGACGGCCCTCAGGCTCAGGTTATGGTCATTATACCTTTCTGGTGGCTGGAGAGTAACCATTGTTTCCAAAATGTTGGAATAGAACTCCGTTCCGGGATGAAGGACAGAAATGGAATAAAGGGAACTCCTGTTATAGTCTTCAACAGAACTCTGGGCATTGCACTCCAGAAGAAATGATGCCAGCAATATTGCAATGAATATTATTCTCTTCATAACTTGAGTTCTTTAATAATCCCACAATTTTTCAGGAATGACATCTTCCATGGTAAATGCCAATTTGGTTGCGGAAACAAGTATTTTCCCTTTCTGGTTCAACCATACCCCTCTCATATTGGGCTGATACATCCAGCTTATTATTTCAGAACCGGGTCTGTATATGAAATGCGTGACACCGAATTTCTCAGGAGCCAGCTGGAAAATGCAACGTCCTATCTCCTTTCCCTGAATATTCACAAGGCCAAGAGCCCCTAGCTTATTCTGCACTATTGCAACACCATTATAGAATGGATATACCCGGGCATATTTCGTCTTTGTCAACACTTGCCCCTGAGAATTCACAAGTGAATAGAGAGAGTCCTCTGCTTGTGCCCAATACACGCCGTTTTCAAACTCTATGGAAGCAATTCTCAGTTTCGGTTCTGCAGTTTCCGCTGTTTGCAGGGAGTCCTGACAAAAGCCGGAGGCCGGAAGAAGAAGGGGGAAAAGCAACAATGACAGGAGGAGCCTGCTTTTCATATTCATTAGAATCCGCATCATATAAGGCTATTCGGCAAAGCAGGACCAGAAATTATCCGGATGGGTCTGAGGTATTTCAATACCCAGCTGATTGTCCTTCAAAGCTTTCTGCACCTGTTTGTTGAGCTTCTTTATATCCTTTACCATTGTATAGCCTTCGGGAAGAACGAAGTTCTGCGGATCAATATTGCCTTCCTCCCACTGGGTGGTACGTTTTGACAAATCCTGAACTCCTGTACTTTCAGCGGTTTCCACATATATTGACGGATAGAAAGACTTGCCATCCGGAGTGACCATCAGCATCTGCCCTGCAACAGGGAATCTCTCCACTTTCTGTCCCTGATACACCACTATGTTCTCCGGCAATGATTCTTCTGTAACGGGTGCTGCCACGAAATTCTCCATTACCAGGAATCCGTTCAACTCTGTAATCTCAACACCTTCAGGAACAGGTTTTGTTGCAATAAACTGTGCTACAGGACTTGGCGTTGGAGTGTCAATAGCGTACTCAAGATAAAGTTTAAGCTGAGGGAATGCTACTATCTGATTGCCCGCCCTGTAATCCTGTATGATTATTCTTCCAACATGAGGAGCAAAGAACGCCACACGGTTGTTGCTTATATCATATTTGCCGAAAACGGTGTAGTCTCCATCGGGGTAGCTGGTTATATACCTCTGCTCCTGCATTCTCTTGAAGGTTTTCTTATAAATTGAAATTGCAGACTTCCTAACAAGAGCTTTTGTCAAAGGATTTATTATGTGCTGCTGCTTTATGGCCTTCTCCGCCGCCTGTTTCACAGTTGCAATTCCGGTTTCCATGTCTTCGTTGTTCTTTACGCTTCCTTCCTCGGTAAGAAGCCACTGCTGAGCGAATGCCATTGTTGACAATGATACCAACAAGAGCGATAAAATGATTCTTTTCATATTCAGAAGTTTAAATAAAATTATACTCATTTGACAATCAGATTTGTAGTGCTTTCTTTCTGTCCGTTTCCGTAAGCCACTCCTATGGCCTTGAGCGTTTCAAGCAATTTTCCCTTCATTTCAACATTGTCCTTGTATTTCTCACGCTGTTCGAAAAGCTTGTCGGAGGCAACGTTCTCTCCTATTTCATTGAGCAGTCTGACAGCCTTGGGATGTGCCTGTGACTCCGGATCCACATTGGAAAGCAGATATGCCGCTTCAAGTGCGGCTTCCTCTGTCTGTGAGCTCAACCATATTGCATTTGCAGCATTGAACAGCTTTTCATTCAGCCTGTTCATATTCTTTTTGTACAGCTCAATGCAATAGTCCATCATCCTGTCATAGCACTGTGCACAGCTTGGAGTGGAAGCAAGCAGGGCAATGGCCTGATCTTCCTTATGCATTGCAGAAAGCTTTCCAGCCTCCTTCATTATGTTATCGGCCTGCGAATCATAATAAGATATTATCCTCTGCCTTCCATTCCTGAGCAGGGATGCTATTCTGCCATTGCCGGTTTTCAGATATGAAAATGCATTCATCAGGCTCTTGTCGGCATTGTTGCCTATTCCTGTAAGCTCCATATATTCTGAAGCGAAACGCTTGTTCGTATTGCTCTCCGTTATGAAGAAAGTGAGGCCCAAATTGGAAACGTACTGCTTTGGAGGACCTGGAAGGACGTTGATATCCGTCTGATCAACCTTTACGCAAAGCGTGAAAGGGGTGTACTGACCCGATGCAGTCATCCCCTCGCTCGAAGCAAGGCTGTTTATCCTGTTCAGCAGTGCATTGGCCGACTGGTCCGACATTTCAATGTTGCTTACGTCCAGCAATACCGCAAGCGGAAATTCACATTCCTGAGCTGACATGTTCAGCGAACATATCATTGCAATGATAAAAGGAAGCAATCTTTTCATAAATCCCCATTATTTATCTGTTGTAATACGGCCGTCTACTCTCCTATTACCAGCAAAAAACGGCCAAGACCGCGGTTGTAGAGTTTTGACTTTATTTTGTGAACGGTCCGCAGGTGATTCATGAGTTCGCGCCCGAATCCGTATGCATCCTGCGCCAAACCGTTGACCTTGTACAAAGGAATCATCACCTGTTCGAACTGCATGTGGCTTTCGGTGGCATCGCTAAGGCTGAAACAATGCTCCACGGTGTTCTGTGCAACAAAATCCTCTATTATTTCCGATAGCGTTATACCATTGTATACATCATCCAGCGAGCCTGTTCCGCCATTGTCAAACAAGCTTACATCAAAGGCTATTTCTCTTCCGTTCACAAGCATGTTTTCAAAGAATGCTGTGAGCTGCGAACAGAAACTGTCTATATTGTCATTGACAGCCTCCTCAAGCATTACAGCTATATTGGCGGAGAAACTCTGAGGGCCGGTTCCCTGCGATCCTGCCACCTGTTTGTTGGTATAGGCATCCAAGGCCCTTATGATATAGGAGATGCTGTACTTGGGCCCTGTAACGTTCAATGTCCAGTCCACCTCCAGAATTATATCAGCTCTGGCCACCCTCCTTATCCTGTCCAGAGGGGTTTCCAGAATATTGTTTCCCGTACTTGAGGAACGGATGAGAGCATCCTCCACCGAACTGGACTGAATGGATCTCATTGTCTGCTGCAGATCCTTGAGAGGAAAGCCTCGGTCTGCCATGAGCGTATTGACCGCTGCTATTACATTGTTCAGATGCTTGTCACTCTGCAATGCAAGCCTGTAATCCGGAGTCCGCTCTGTTTCACCCATATTGTCATGAATATCTACATAATTGTGCTCAACGCACCATGCCTCGCTTGGCATGACCATTATGGTAGGTTTCTTTGCCTGTGCAAACGAGTTCACCCCCACAAGGGATAGAAAGAGACAAAAAGTAATTGTTAAAACTTGTAATCTTGACATATTAACCGAATCTTCTATTCTTTATTCAAATTTATCCCAATAATTTTTCAAGGTCAATCAAATGTACATAAGTGGTTGAAACTTATACATAATTGGTAAAGTATTGCATTGTAATTATTCGTATTTTTGAAACATGAAGTCAACACTCATCGCAATCTTAGCTATACTTTCATTATCTGCTTGCAGCAGAAGTTCCTACAGCGCCAGGAATCTGGAACCCTGGTATGACATTCTCAAGGAATGCAAGGAACATTACTTCAGGATGGAACTTGATTCAAGTGCGTTGAAATGCGCCTTGGTGGAGGAATTCTGCATCAATAACGAACTGGAACAAGGCGTGCCTGCGCTGCATGCCGAGGTGGAGAACTTCAAGGGTGCGCTCTCCCAGGAAATGAACAACAGGGAAGAATCGGCACAGCACTACAGGAATGCTTACAGATTTGAAATGTCCACGGACAAAAGGTTGAACGCTGTGCGCTACTGTATCAACCTTGCAGATGTGCTGCGCCAGATGGGGTGCGCTCCTGAAGCGGCGCAATGGCTGCAGCGCGCTGTTTCACTAGCAGATTCCCTCAACCTGCATGATATGGACTGTGCTGTTCTGACCCAACTGGGGCAGGTATATACCGACATAGGGAACTATCACCAGTCAGACAAATACTTCCAAAAAGCTGAGGAAATATGCCCGGCGGGCACTGTTGATGAGATTTTTCTGGCCAATGCAAGATGCAATTCATACTACACAAGGCAGGAATATCCTCAGGCATTGGAACAAAGCCGCCGCGTTGCAAGAATTGCAAAAGAGACAGATGACAGGATGAATCAGAAGATTGCAGAAATAAATCTCGGTGATTTATATCTTGCCATGGACAATCTTGATTCGGCGCAGGTATATATCAACTCATCGGTGGAGTTCTGGAATTCAACTCCGGGCATTGACGATGCCATCCTGTTTTATGTGAATGCATTGAAAGCTGGCCTGCTTATCAAGCAGGGTGATACCGGATCTGCAATGCAGATGCTGAACAAAAAATACGACCGTTCCAGAATAGGCCCTATTTATCTGAACTTCTACAACAGGTTGATGATGAACCTGAGCACTAAGACAGGTGACTGGAAATCCGCATACGAATACGGGAGGAAACTGTATTCATATAAAGACTCCCTGTTCAAGAACACTCTTGAAATGAACTTTTCAGAAGCTGAAGCCCGTTTCAGCAGAGATACAACGCTTCTGCACCAGCAGATAAGGCTTGAACGTCAGACCAGAACCATTTCCAAACTCCATACCGGCCTTGTGGGTCTTGCAGCGCTTGCCGCATTCGCAGCAATGATTTTCCACATAAGAAGGAAAAGAATGAAACTCAGATACATTGAAGAACTTTCAATGCTCCGGCTTGAGAACCTTCGCAAACTCATATCGCCGCACAGCATCTTCAATGCCATATATGCCACCCATATGGAAAGTTCCATACTGATGCCTCTGATGAGAATACTCAGAAGCAGCGTGGACTATGCCGGACAGATTGGCATTTCACTTGAAAAGGAGATACAGAATGCAAATGACATTGCACTCCTGCGCAAATCTCTTGGAGGCAACAATATTTCATTTGAAACAGCAGTGGATGCAGAAGTTGATGTAAATCACCTTGTTCCCATAAGTTCTGTGTCTCTCTTTGTTGAGAATGCTTACAAACATGCCTTTGTAAATGGAACGGATAATGGTGCGGTTCGCGTTCACATAGGCAGCTCCAATGAAGTCATTCATATTGAAGTAAGCGACAACGGATGCGGTTTCTGCACAGACGGGACCAGTGGCAGGAATGAAGCGTTCGCCTGCTCCGGAACAGGTCTGAGAAACTTCAGGCACACTCTTGATATCCTCAATACTTTCAATGAACACAAGGCCTCTATGGAGATACGGAGCTCCTCCTCAGGCACAACGGTAAAAGTGTCAATTCCAAACAATTATAGAATGCATATATGAAACGGATAAAAGCAGCTATAATAGACGACCAGCTGGCATGCATCAATACATTGGCCAATGACTTGAAGGCATACGACTTCATTGATGTGACGCTGTGCGAAACATCACCTGTGAAGGCAATGGAGAAGATTCTTGAAGATTGCCCTGACCTTATATTCATTGACGTTCAGATGCCTCAAATGTCAGGACTGGAATTTGTCAAGCAACTGCATGGAAGAGTGAATCCATCCCTGAGAACAGTCTTTTTCAGTGCGTACGACAAATATATACTCGACGCTCTGCGCCTTTCGGCCTTTGACTATCTGGTGAAACCATATACAAAAGAGGAACTTGACGCCGTAATTGAAAGGATAGTGGATACAAGAGATATTGATTCGATACTGCTGTGGAACTCATTGAGTTCTCTTTTAGATGCCACGAAAAGGGTTGCGCTCGAAACCAATCTGTCCATCAAATATGTTCACATCAATGAAATCGTGCTTTTCTCATACGACTCCAGGAACAGAAAGTGGACAGCATTGCTTTCGGATTCCTCTTCCTGCAGGCTGAGCAACTCCATAACATCCTCGGATATATTGAGAATAAGTTCCGTTTTCACCAAGCTCACACCCGATAAAATAGTAAATCTGGAATTCGTTTCTGCAATCGAACCTAAAACAATGGTCTGCATACTGAAGCAGCCATTCGGCCATTTGAGACCGGTGGTGTCGCGCAGGTCAATGAAAATCCTCAGGGAAAAATGCTCAACCCTATAATCTTCTCTCAAGCATATCCTTGAGTTCACTTCTGAGGACCCTTACAATAACGGTACATTCACATCCGTTTTCAGTCTTTACCCTCTTGATTGAACTACGCTTGCTGTCTTCCATTGAAACATAGTTACGGTACTCGCCGCCATCCTTGAAGAAAGCGTTGAAAAATGATTCGTGAACTTCATAGGCGTTTGCCTGATTCAGCAATGGACGGGTATAAGACCCCTTACCTTCATGGACTCCATTGAATATGACTATCCAAACGGCATTCTTCTTAGCCTGCTCAATGGCATCCGCTCTGTTTTTGCCCACACCAACAACCTGAATGGTCTGGGAACCGTCCAGTTCCATTCCCATTGAAACGGCCCTTGCCTCCTTGCCTTTGAGCATTGAGTTCTGGCAGAAGCCGGTGAAAGAACAGGACAGGAACAACAGTAATAAAAACAAATGTTTCATAAACCGCATATTGAATGTTATAGTATTTCAGACATTTTTTTCAGGATGCCATCATCTTCAAGATGCTTTCTCAACAAGGCTTTGTAAACCTCAACCACAGCCTCAATCCTGTATCCACCCCTGACCTTTGTTGAAACAACCGTGCCCGGGACAATTTCTGCGAATCCGGAAAAACTCTCATTCCTGAAATCAAAGAACTGCTTGAAATAATCTTCATGGAACTCCGAGTCCTCCTGCGATATCATAGGCTTCTGAGCCTTTACACCATTGACAGAAGCGTAGCCTTTGAACAGAATGCCGTGAACGGCAGCCGCAAGACAATATTTCATTTCCCGCTTCCTGCATCTGACAGATACTTTCACAAGCGCTTTCCCCTGCTTGCCAATACTCTCTGCATTGATTTCATATTCAACATCCTTCAATGCAACGCCATATTGCGCAGCTTCGGTCTCATGGAAACAATTGCTTGCAAATGGAACTCCCTCACCGGCAGGCTGCAGATTGAAAAGAAACGAAAGACAGACAATAAATAATGTATTCATATTTCAAATTTATCCCTTAATTTCCTTAACCTGCAAAATTTTGCACAATCGGTTGTTTTTAGCGTGTATGTGGTCGTTCATAATGATTCCCTACATACTATGTCCGGTTTTTCAAATTATTGGACAGGTTCTCAACAGGATTTAGTAGCTTTGCAATATGGCAGACGTTGTATTATTTACAAATACTTTCCCGTACGGTGTTGGGGAAACTTTTCTGGAAGACGAGATTCCATTGCTCTCGGAAGCTTTTGACAGGGTCATAGTGTATCCTCTGCACATGCCGGACAATCCTATAAGCAACGGTTATTCAAGAGGAGACCGCATTGCCCCGTACAATTTTGAAGTGAGGCCGCCGCTTCTTGGCTTTGACAACAAGAACCGTTGGAAAATGCTCTCAAGAGGCCTTTTCTGCATGAGCTGGCCAAGAGGCTTCTCCTATGAACTGTTACGCATATTCAGGAACTTCTTTTCTGGAAACAGTTATGCTTCCGCAAAAAATTCAAATGAAACATCTGAACTTGTAACTGAACAGCAAGGCTTTTTCCGTAAACACAAAAAGAGGTTCAAGGAATTGCGCAACAGTCTGTGGATATTTGCAAATTACACGCTGCTGCTGCGGGCTATGCTGGCCAACAGGAAGGCGCTGCGTGCAATAAGGGCCGACCTTGACCGTGTGGCATATTTCTACTGGGGTGACAAGAGCGCAATGCTCATTCCGTATCTGAAACAGTCGGTTGCACCTGGCAGCACTAAATTCGTTGCCCGCTTTCATGGCAGTGACCTTTATGAAAACGCAAAGGGTTTCCTTCCTTACAGAAGAAAGATATTCAAGTCATTGGATTACGCCATTGCAATATCGCAGAACGGTGCGGAATACATACGCAGCAATTATTCACAATGGCTGCATTCACAGGATGCCTTGAAGATATTCCCTCTTGGCAGCATGAATCCAATGCCTGTGCCAATCATGCAGCATACACGCAAATTCCGGATAATGAGCTGCTCCAACGTCATTCCTCTCAAAAGAGTGGGAATGATAGCGGAAGCCCTGCAGCAGCTTGGCAAGAACATGAGCACACTGCTTGAACTGAGCTCACAGAGCATCAACGGCATAGAATGGGTGCATTTCGGTGACGGTCCGCTGCTGGGCGAAGTAAAGAGCAAGTGCAACGGCCTTCCATCGTTCATGAAAGTCATATTCATGGGACAGCAGCCGCACGAGAACGTCATGGACTATTATGTGCGCAACCGCGTTGACCTGCTGGTGCAGGTTTCCACCTCAGAGGGCGTGCCGGTTTCAATAATGGAAGCCATGAGTTTCGGAACACCGGTTGTTGCAACCAATGTTGGCGGCGTGAGTGAAATCGTGAACAATACCAACGGAACATTGCTCGACAGGAATCTCAGCGTGAAGAACCTGGCCGATGCCATATACTCATACCTCAACATGGATGAAGCCACCACGGATGTCAAGAGGCAGGCGGCGTTCAGCACATGGCAGGAGCATTGGAACGGTGCCAGCAATTACGCTGCTTTTGCTGAATTCTTAAAAGGCCTTTAATGCCCTCCCTTTTGGTTTAATTGGGGCAAGCCCCAAACCCCCTTGTCCCAAGCCGCTCCCGGGCTATACCAAACTTGCAAGCAAGTTTGCGCCCTCCGCGGGGCCGTTGATACGGCCTTATTAAGAAAATAAGATTATTAACGAAATATGAAAAAAGCTGTTGCATTGCTTAATTATATGAAAGAGGAAGTGGTGGAGGCGGGATGCGATGAGGCGGGAAGAGGACCGCTGGCCGGCCCGGTGTATGCCGCCGCGGTGATTCTGCCAAAGGACTTCCACCATCCCCTGCTCAACGATTCAAAGAAACTTTCAGCAAAGCAAAGGGAGCTTCTGCGCCCTGTTATTGAAGAGCAGGCCCTTGACTGGTGCGTGGCAAGCGTAAGTGCACAGGAGATTGACAGGATGAACATTCTGCGCGCCTCCATACACGCAATGCATCTTGCAATAGCAGGCCTGAAGAAACTCACTCCGGAGCACCTGCTTGTTGACGGCAACCGCTTCTATGCATACCCCGGCATTCCCCACACCTGCATTGTTGGGGGAGACGGCAAATACACAGCGATAGCCGCAGCGTCCGTGCTTGCCAAGACCCATCGTGATGAATACATGCTCAGGATAGCCACCGAATACCCGCAATATGCCTGGGAAAAGAACATGGCCTATCCAACAAAGGAGCACAGGGAGGCCATAAGGAAATACGGCCCGAGCCCCTATCACAGAATGAGCTTCCGCCTGCTTGACGATGACCCCAAGCTCTTCTGACTGATCAATTTCCATCTTTGAACTTGCATTGTCAAAACGAATTTTTTATATTTGATGCCAACCATTCAAGCAACTTATAATAATTCTAGTATATGAAAACAAATCAGGAACTCAAGAATTCAGCCCTTCAGGCTCTGTCAGGACATTGGAAACCAAGTGTATTGGCCACACTGTTATTGTTTGTCATAATGGGCATAGCCAACATCTGCCAAGCACAATTTGACCAAGGGGCCAATGGGTTGGGCAGTTTGTTCTCCCTCGCCTATTGCATTTTTGTTACGGGTCCGCTAATCATTGGATTCTACAATGCATGTCAACGTCTTCTGAATGAGCATCAGGACAGTGTAATTGAAAACATGTTTTCAATTGCCTTCAACAGGTACTTGCACAACGTTGCCCTGTATGCCCTTTTGGCATTGAAAATCTTCTTGTGGACACTTCTGCTCATTATTCCGGGAATCATAAAGTCATTGTCATACAGCATGGCGCCGTTCATTGCAATAGAGCATCCAGAATATTCCGTAAGCGAGGCCATCAATGCAAGCAAAGCCATGATGAAAGGGCACAAGATGAGACTCTTCCTGCTTTGCTTGAGTTTCATAGGCTGGATGATTCTGGGCCTGCTCACATTGGGAATAGGATACTTGTGGCTGATGCCTTATATGTACACCACAGTTGCCGCCTTCTACAACAATATCAAAGCGCAGGAGTAATCCGCCCGGAGTGGTGCCTGAATGGCAATCTCATCCCAATTTTTCTTAATCAGCGCTAACTTTGCTTCGCATTGATAGGCTGCAAATCAGCAGCGTTTCAGAGTGAGGCGGACGTATGAATCTGCGAACAAGAAAAACACCTGTCCATGCAAGTCTGTCAAGAATGCTCTGTGACAGCGGACACTTGGACAGGTCTCACCCGAATGGTCACACCTGTCCACTAAGACCTTGCGGGAATGCTCTCAGGCAGGGTTCACATGGACAGGTGTTTTTCGGGCAGTGAAGGTAGTGATGTTCAGCGTGAACTATCCGTTAAACCAAAAATCACCGTCCACGTTTATTGGCCTTGAATGGTCTTGTGAGGCTGATTGGCGTGGAGGGTGAGGCAAAATTGCCTCATCGTCCACGCTCACCATCGCCAGAGTGTGGTGTGCTGCATTCAGGTGTGGACGATGATTTTCGGTTTAGTTTCACTGATTTTGCTTCGCATTGACCGCCATGCCTCAGTGGAGGCCCGGCGGAATGGCGCCGCCCGAAAGGACGGCGAAAATCAAACGGCCACGCAACAGGCGCATGGCTTGCCGCTTTGTGGCTGACGCCACTTAGCGGCATTATTATGCTTCGCATTGATAGGCTGCGCCTCAGCATAGCAAACGTCAAGGTGAAGTGTGTCCCTGCTGTGTATGTAGCCCAGTGCGCCGGCAATCTCCCTTATGTACCTCAAGGCTTCCGATTCGCTCAGCCTGCCCCTGTCGTTCACAAGGCTCTGGAGCGAGCCGCCGTCCCTGTTGCAGTGCTCCTTCATGTAGAACTCCTTCACCGCAACCTTGCGGCCAAGACTAACCTGCTCCGCCTCGTACGTGATCCCGAAGCCGCCCTGGCCCAACGTCCTCTCTATCCTGTATGCACCGTTGTTCAGGTACATCCCGCTTTTCAATTCAGTCTCTGACATATATCTTTATGTTTTAAATTTCGCCTTCTTGGAAATTCCGTAATCAATGAACAACCAGCGGCTTTAATCATGGTACATCCTACTACAACACCGTTCATTGATTTCTTAAAACAAAGGTAACTCACATTCCATCAACAAGCAACAAAGACAGTCCCTTATTTGACAAAAGGGCCGGATTAGTTGACGAAATTTTCAACTTTTCTCTATTTTGAACTTGCCTGAGATAAAAGAGAGATTATGTGCAGGAACCATTCATTTGCAATTCAAAACGCTTTTAATTATATTCGCAAAATTGGAAACAGGAGAGCAGTTATGGAAAAAGCCAAGAGATACAGGGAGCCTTGGGAGTTCCCAACCGATACGGACAGTTTCGAGACCATAGTCCAGACCGGAAGAGTGTATGTAGACAAGACTGATTTGATATACAGGATGACCCGCAGCCAGTGCGTGTTCCTCAGCCGTCCGCGCAGGTTCGGCAAGTCACTGCTCTGCTCAACGCTCAAGGCGTATTTTCTTGGGAAAAAGGAGCTCTTCAAGGGACTGGCAATGGAGATGCTTGAGAAGGAATGGGTGAAATATCCGGTGTTCCATTTCAATATGAGTGCGATGAAGAACAAGACACCTGAGCAGATGCGCAACG
>NZ_JBAELF010000043.1:0-14687 GCF_056211015.1 Candidatus Egerieousia sp. | reverse complement strand
CGCAGAAGAACACAGACAAGTACGCAATATCATCCGCTGGAACCGGATAGGTTGTATCGTGGTCAAAATGTCGGAGCGCTTCCACATTTCTATGACAGATGCACTGGACATCTTCTATAAGAGCAACACCTGCCGGCGTTTCCATGACGAGAAAACCGGCCTCTACCTTTATGGTGACAACTATATTGTGGAGGAATTAGTCCGAGAGTACCAACGATAGCAACGAATGATGTGGTTTAATTGGGGGCATGTGTGCAAAAACCGATTTTTCCATAGTTGTCTTCCCAACTCGCCAAAAATCACGACACAAAAGAGTTAGCTATTGAAAATCAATAAGTTAGCTCTTAATTCCGTGCCTCAGGCGGGAATCGAAGATATGGAAACTGGAGATTTCAACATTTTTGCCCCTAATCACGTAAAATGGCGTTCTAGTGCGTTCTATGTGGGATTTGACAGGGTTTTCAAGGCTTCTCAAAAGTTCAATTCCAACCAGGGTCATTCAAAATAATTCAGCTAACCCAACTTTCCATCCCGAAAATATTTTCAAAAAAGTTACCCCTTGCAGAAGTGCGTAGAATGCACATTCTGTTTTTAAGGTCCTCGTAAGTGATTGATTCCCAATCCGGGGTTAAAATGTAGTGCCCGATGACTACTAAATCACCGGAAGCAAGGGCAATGGCTCCTGTGGATCAATAATGGAATCATCGTAAGTCGCCAAAATCTCGCCAAAAATTGAGATACAAAAAGAGAATATCAAATAGTTAGCTCTTGATTCCGTGCCTCGGGCGGGAAGTGAGGTGTCAGTCCAGGAGGTCCTTGACGTTGTAGAGCGGGCGGCGTTTGACTTCGGCGTAGATTTTGCCAATGTAAATGCCTACTATGCCCAGTGCAAGCAGTATGACTCCTCCTACGAACCACACACTGAGAATGAGGGAAGCCCATCCCTGTACGGCGGTATGGACTATCAGGGAGTAGAGTACATAGCAGGCTATGACAAGACTTATGAGGATGAAGATGATGCCGGCGCTTACCATCAGGGCCAGCGGTTTGGTGCTGAATGAGGTTATTCCGTCCATCGCCAGGTTGAGCATCTTGTTTAGGGTGTATTTGGAAACTCCGGCCTGCCTTTCGGAGATCACGTCTTCAACCGTTGTTGAATTGAATCCTATGAGAGGAATCATACCTCTGAGGTAAAGGTTCCTTTCAGG
Organism: Candidatus Egerieousia sp.; assembly: GCF_056211015.1. Classification (NCBI taxonomy): domain Bacteria; kingdom Pseudomonadati; phylum Bacteroidota; class Bacteroidia; order Bacteroidales; genus Candidatus Egerieousia; species Candidatus Egerieousia sp. The sequence continues at coordinate 13,479 of NZ_JBAELF010000043.1, read as the reverse complement.
ATAGTTCGCAAGCGCCTGAAGCACCCTGCGGCTGAGAAATCTGAAATCCGCATGGTTGTAAACCATATCAACGCCCATTCCTTTCTGGAGCTTGTAGAATGTTTCTGCGCTCTTGCGTTTGAGGAAGCTGTCGGCAGTGCGGCTCACCTTTACTCCGTAAACGACATCGTAACCGTTTGCATGGGCATCAATCATCTTTTCAATGCAGTTGAGGTCATCCTGCAGATCGGCGTCAATAGTTACAATGCCGTCAGCCCATTCCCTGGCGGTCATCATTCCGGCCATGATTGCACACTGGTGACCTACGTTGTGAGCAAGGTTCAACCCTTTGATGAACGGTTTGGAGCCGTGCAGCTGCTCTATTATGCTCCAGGTGGAGTCCTTTGACCCATCGTTTACGAACAGTACGAAACTGTCCTTGGATATCTTGCCTTTGCCTATGAGGTCATTGAAAAGATCTTCCAATCTTCGGGTGCTGTGGACAAGAACCTCCGCCTCATTGTAACACGGTGAAACTATTCCTAATTTAATCATGGTTGCTCTTTTTTCAGTTCCTCGATTTTCTTTATGGAGTATTCGGTATAGGTGCAGAAGGATTCCCCTCTTGCCTTGAGCATTTCAATCAGGTTCTCCAGCCTCCGGCACATTGCCATGCCGCTGTTGTTCCTTATTATGAAAGGCATTCTGAGCTGTGGGTTTTGCTTGAGATCAAAAAATTCCCATGGGTGGAAATAGGTCACAAAGCAGTCGGAGCCCTTCAGAACCCATTTGACAAGCAGATGATACAATCTTTCAGGAAGGTTGTGAAGAGCCAGCCAGAACAGAGGGAAACGCACGATTGGAGTGACGGATGCAGGTATCTGGAGAACGCCGTCTTTCAGAAAAGGCTTCCTTGGCGTTGTAAGGTGCATATATCTGCCGGGTATGAATGCCGGATTCAGTGATGAGTTATATATATAGCCGTTTGTGGCTATGTCTTCATAGCTTACCGGGAACATTCTCGGCTGTCTGTAACCTCTGATTTCAATTCCAAGTTCTTCCTTTATTATCTGCTTGACCTGAGAAACGTCGCTTGACTTCGGACTCCAATGGTCAACGCCATGTCCAGCTATCTCGTGTCCGCCTTCAATGATTCTCTGCATGATATGCGGAGCCTTCCGTACGAAGTTTCCGGTGCAGAAGAAGGTGGCTTTCACACCGGTCCTGTCAAGCACATCAAGTATCCTGGTTGTGCCTGCAATTGAAACTTCCATACCCTCATCTAGGGTGAAATCTACACCGTGTTCCTTTGGAACATCGAATTCTTCCGTATCAAAGCTCAACAATATCATGCAGAAATCATTTTTTTTGATCAGTCAACAACAACTCTCTTGATTCTCCTTGCAACCGATGTGAACACCTCGTATGGAATGGTATCCAGAATGGATGCAAGCTCATTTGCGTGCGGTTTGTCACCGAATATGGTAACTGTGTCACCAACCTTTGCGTCAACTCCTGTAATGTCAATCATGCACATATCCATGCAGATGTTGCCGATTGTAGGGCAGAGCTTGCCGTTCACAAAAAACTTTGCATTGCCTCTTCCAAGGTGGCGGTTGATGCCGTCTGCATATCCGAGAGGGAGGGTTGCAATAACGGTCTTTCCTTCCGGATGAAGTCTTCCCCAACGGCCGTATCCAACAGTTCCGTCTGTTATTTCAAGCTCTTTTATCTGGAGAATCTTGCATTTGAGTGAAGCGGCAGGTTTAAGCGCCTTGTCATCCACGAAACTTATGCCGTAGATTCCTACGCCAAGACGGCACATGTCCATCTGATATTCCGTGAACCTTTCCTGTCCTGCTGAATTCAGGATGTGGTGTATCGGTTTGTAATCAAGGATGGCATCAATCTGTGGAGCCATCTTCTGGTAAAGCTTTATCTGGCTCAATGTGAACTCATCCCATTCAGGCATATCGGCTACGCAAAGATGCGAGTAGATTGATTGAACTTTTACATTCCTGTTGGCCTTGAGGTTATCAATGAGAGCCGGGAGGTCCTTTTCCATGAAGCCGAGACGATGCATTCCGGTGTCGAGCTTGATGTGAACAGGATAGTCCGTTACGTTCATTTCCTTGAGGACATTGGTGAAGAACTCAAGGCTGTAGAGGTTAGGAATGCCCGGTTCGAGCCTGTTCTCAACCATTTCCCTGTAGTAGTCGGTTCCGGTTGTGAGCACGAGGATAGGAATCTTGATGCCGCCCTGTCTGAGCTCTATGCCTTCCCAAGGGTGGGCAACGGCAAAGTAATCCGCTCCTTCCTTCTCCATTATCCTGGCAAATTCAACAGCACCGTGACCGTATGCGTTGGCTTTGATAAGGATGAGAAGTTTTGTCTCCGGTTTGAGCTTGCTTCTGAAGTATCTGTAATTGTGAACGCAGTTCCTGTAGCTGATCTCAAGCTGCGCAAATGTGTTTGTTGCTTCCATTTCTTTATTTTTTTGAAACTTTAAACCTAAGAAATTTATAAGGGACAAATATACAAAAAAAATAGCCTGCAGGTCATAGGACTTGCAGGCTTTGTTCTCCTGTTATCAAAGGAAACTTATTTGCTGGCCTCAACTGATACTTTTCTGAACTCCTTCATGAGTTTTGAAAGGTTCAAAGCGGCTTTTCTTGCCCTTGTACCTGCTGCTTTATTTCCTTTTACGAGCTGTGCATCAGCGTTTACTGTGAAATTCTCGATTTCAACTTTGATCTGATCGATAAGTTCTTTCATAACTATAAGATTTGAGGTTTTATTTACGAATTCAAAGTTATATAATAAAATCTATTAAACAAACAAATTTAAGTAAAAACTTTTACTAATTATTTAATTCTCAACTTCTTTCCGGGGTAAATCCTGGATTTTACAGTGAGATTGTTCAGCTTGAGAAGCCTGTTCAGCGTGGTTCCGTTCCTGTGGGCAATCTTGGAGAGAGTATCGCCTTTTCTCACAGTATAGTATACCGGAGCATCGCTGCTGGCTGATTGTGTGTTTGCAGATGATGAGACTTTGTCATTGTTTGACGATGCCCTGGCACTCTTCTTTGAATCGCCTCCGTTCTTGTAAATGTGGAGTCTCTGACCTATTCTGAGTTTCCTGCTGCTCTTCAAATGGTTCCAGGACATTATCTGTGAGGTTGTAACACCGTATCTTCTTGCAATCCTGCCCAATGTTTCACCTTTCTTTACCTTGTGTACAATGGAACGGCCCTCAGACATGGCTCTTTCGTCCTGCAACCTTGCGTATACAATAGGATTGAAATAGATGGAGTCCTTGTATGTGTATATGTCTTTTTCGTGGTCAACGAAAGTTGCTGTGTACTGGTGAGGAATTGTAAGCACGTAAGGCTTCTCATTTCCCGGGATTATGTCCTTTATATATTGAGGGTTGAGAAGACGGAGAGTCTCCATTGGAACTCCAACCACTTCTGAAATCTGTCCGAAATGCAGGTTCTTCTTTATCTCGAATGTGTCAACCTGAGGAGGCAGGGAGTAAGGTGCGTTAGGTGTTATGTTATAGTCCTTGTAATATTTGAGAAGGTACAGCGCACCAACGAAAGCCGGAACATAGCCACGTGTCTCTCTTGGAAGGTATCTGTAAAGATCCCAGAAATGGGTGGAACCTCCGCATCTCCTGATGGCCTTGAGCACATTGCCGGAGCCGCAGTTGTAGGATGAAATGGCCAGCGCCCAGTCTCCGAACACAATATATGAATCTCTCAGATATCTTGCGGCTGCGTCACAGGCCTTGATAGGATCGAGGCGTTCGTCAACGTAGGAGTTCATTGTAAGGCCATACATTCTGCCAGTGCTGTACATGAACTGCCACATGCCCATGGCCCTTGCCCTTGATCTTGCCACCGGGTTGAAGCCTGATTCAATGATTGCCATTGCCTTGAGTTCCTTTGGCAGACCGTACTTGTCAAAGATTTCCTCGAATATAGGGAGGTAGTATTCACCAAGAGCCAGTACCTTTGCACTGAATGTAGGCATCTTTTCCGTATACAGGATGATATGGTTCCTTACTATTTCATTGTACGGAATCGGAATGTACGAATTCAGTTTCTTTATCTTGCGGATGTAAACGGAATCGGGTATGCTTGACTGGTATATTACTGAGTCTGCTTCGAGCATATCGCTTGTGAGAGTCCTTCTGCGGCTGTACCACTGTGCCAGCAGGGAATCAATGTTCTCCCCCGGGTTGGGGTTCTCGAAGAATTCCGAGTCCATGCTGTTCAGCTCGCCAGGATTGAGAGAGTCGGTCTGAACCTCCTCCTCCGTTGAATCGCTTACAATGAGCATGAGTGAATCAACCATATATCTCAAACGGTCAACTTCAAGCTGCAGTTCCTTTCTGGTAAGCCTTTTCTGCCTCCTGTCCGCTGCGTTGGAACTGATAGCACCTGTAAGAAGAACAAGAACAAGTGAGATAATGATTACCGGGTTCCTTTTCATGTCTCTTTGCTTTTAGAATGTTATACCCAATGTGAATCCGATTGCGGGTTCAACGGGAGCAACACTTGGTTTTGATACATTTATTGTTGTGGCAGGCGCACCTCCGTCACCCTGTACGGATACTTCGGTGTTCTGCATGTTGTTGTCTATTACGCTCGGGGCCATTGTTATCCCCATGTCATCGGAGATGTCAAAGCTGCTCATGTGGGCGAACACGTTGGCATCTATTATGGTGAGTATGTAAACAAGGGCTGTTCCAAGGATTGAATAGTCCCTGTAGCGCCTGTGCTTGTCCCTGTACCAGATAAGGTCCTTCTGGCTGAGCGAACCGTGATATTCCTCAGGATGAAGAAGATAGTTCCTGTACCTGCTGTACTGCTGCTGGTTGGTTGCCCAGAAATAGGCGGTTGCGGCAAAGCCGGCGTAGAAGACAGGTATTTTCCAGTAGTCTCCGTTGGCGGCCTGTCCCCATCCCGGTAGAAGTGCGGAATAAATCGTATGTCTGGCAGGCAGAGGCTTGACATCGCTCTTATAGCATACGACTCCGTCAAGCACTGAAGCAAAGTATGTTGCCACCGCACCTATTACAAAAGGTGTGCGGTTCTCCTTGCTGGCAATGGCTCCTCCTATGCATCCTCCAAGCAATCCGTAGATTACTGGAATCTTCCACTTCTGTTTGTTATAATACTGTGCGGTTCCAGGCATCAGCAGTGAACCGAAGAACATATGCTGAATCTTCAGCGAATCCTGTATTGCCAGACCATGGAAGTAGTCGCCGATAGTGAAGGTGGGGCCTTCATCGCCGCGCGTGTATGTGGTGTCGTTCTGGGGGTAGCCGTTGTTGTCAACATTGCTGCCGGGTACTCCGTTGGTGGTGAAAGTGCCCTCCGAGAGGTTGTGCTGTGCGTAAACTGTGGCGTACGAGGCGCAGAGCAGGGCAATGGAGAATGCCATCGCTGTGAAAAATGGTGAGATATGTACTTTGCGTCCGTATGCCATGTCCTATAGTCCTGCCTCCTCCAATGCTGCTAAAAACTGGCTTACCTGCGAATCGGAGGCAAAACTGATGGTGAAGCTGCCTTTTCCGTTCCTGTTGCGGCTCACCGTAACATTATTGTTGAAGAATCTGCCAAGAGTGTCAACTACCTTGAAATAGTATTCAGGCAGATCTGTGGATTCAGCCGCATTTGTAGGGGAACTGTCCTTTGATGCACGCTTGAGCTGTCTTTCGCTTATTTTCTTGATCATTGCCTCAACGGCTCTCACTGAAAGCCCCTTTTCAATTATTGCGTTGGCCATCTTCAACTGGTCCTTCTCCTTCTCAAGGCTGAGAATGCATTTGGCGTGGCCCATGCTCAGCTTGTCCTGGCGAAGAGCCAGCTGAACAGGTGCCGGAAGCCTGAGCAGGCGCAGATAATTGGCTACGCTCGCCCTCTTCTTGCCAACCCTCACCGCCATTTCCTCCTGCGTGAGCTTGCATTCGTCAATGAGTCTTTGGAATGAAATGGCTATCTCTATTGCATCGAGGTTCTCGCGCTGTATGTTCTCTACAATTGCCATCTCCAGCATGCCGTTGTCATCGGTTTTCCTGATATAGGCAGGTATTTCCTTCAGACCGGCCATCCTTGAAGCGCGCCAGCGTCTCTCTCCGCTTATTATCTGATATTTTCCACCGGCGATGGGACGTAAGGTCACCGGCTGGATCAGACCCATCAGCTCAATTGAGGAAGCCAGCTCTTCAAGAGCCTGCTCGTTGAACTCGGTACGAGGCTGGAATGGATTGACCTCAATGAGGTCTATGTCTATCAGACATACAGAAGTAGGAGTGGCCTGTGCGGAGGGAGCTGCATTCGGCTGCTTCTGCGCTTGCAAATTCTTTGGTATGAGTGCGTCCAAGCCTCTACCAAGACCTGTTGGTATCTTTGGCATAATGGTCCTTTCCTTTATTTGACTGCTTGATTCTTTGATAAAACTTCCTTGGCAAGGTTCAGGTAGTTGTTGGCTCCGGTTGACATGGCATCGTAAAGGATTACAGGTTTGCCATGGCTCGGCGCCTCCGAAAGCCTTACATTCCTTGATATCATTGTATTGAAAACCATTGCACCGAAATGCTTCTTGACATCCTCAACCACCTGGTTGGCGGATTTGAGAATGCCATTGTACATTGTGAGAAGGAAGCCCTCTATCTCAAGCGAAGGGTTGAGCCTTGACTGAACAATCTGCAAGGTGTTGAGAAGCTTGCCCAGGCCTTCCAGCGCAAAATACTCGCACTGAACAGGTATTATCACTGAATCCGCTGCTGTGAGCGAGTTCACTGTAATGAGGCCGAGTGAAGGTGAACAGTCAATTATGATGTAATCATACTGTTCCTTCAGGCTTGCAACGGCATTTTTCAATATCATTTCCCTTTCATCCATCTGAAGCATCTCAATCTCGGCTCCAACAAGGTTTATGTGTGAAGGCGCAAGTTTGAGCTTTGCTATTTCGGAATCAAGGATTATTTCTTCAAGAGTTTTCTTTCCAATGAGTACTTCGTACAAGGTTGCTCCGTCTTCGGAATCCGGATTGAAGTTGAGACCGGATGTGCTGTTTGCCTGAGGATCGGCATCAATGAGGAGAACTTTGTTTTCAAGAACGGCAAGGCTGGCAGCCAGATTTATTGCTGTAGTTGTTTTCCCCACTCCACCTTTCTGATTGGCTATAGCTATTGTCTTTCCCATAATTTTCAAAATTTAAACGAATCCTGATAAGGATAATGTAATTTGCAAAAATAACAAATCCTTTTTAATGCCCGTAGTTTTTGTTAATTTTGTATTCAAAAGTTATAAACAGATGGAAGAATCACGTTGGATGGTGATAGTCAATCCCAAGGCCGGCAGCGGCCGGGGACTCAAGGACTGGCCTGCAATCTCAAACAGAATGTACGCCAGCGGCCTGAACTTCACCTGCCTGTTCACTGAACACAAATATCATGCCATAGAGCTCACCGTGAAGGCCATAAATGACGGATTCAGACATATTGTGGCCATAGGCGGTGATGGAACCGTCCACGAGGTCGTGAACGGTATATTCATACAGAAAGCCGTTCAAACAACCGACATATACCTTGCGGTGATACCAACCGGCACGGGCAATGACTGGATAAGGATGTTCGGCATAAGCAAGACATACTCGGAGGCGGTTGAATCGCTGGTGGAAAGGAAGACCGTGATACAGGATGTGGCAAAGGTGGGGTTCTACGAAACAATGGTTGACCATATAAGGTACATGGCCAATGTTGCAGGTCTCGGATATGACGCCATAGTGAACCTGAAGTACAACAAGCTCAAGGATAACGGCAAGTACGGTAAATGGCTTTATATCAGAAGCACGCTTGCAACTTTTGCCACATACAGTTCAAAGCATTTCAGAATTTATGCCGACGGAAAGCTCTTTTATGACGGTCCGGTCTTCTCCGGAGCGGTTGGTATAGGAAAATACAATGGAGGCGGTATGAAGCAGACCCCTCAGGCAAAGGTTGACGACGGGCTCATGGACCTCACCATAATAAGGAAGATGAGCAAGCTGAAGATAATCAGGAATTTCCGCCTGCTCTATTCGGGCTCCATATACGATGTCCCTAACGTTCTGTTCACCCAGGCAAAGAGAATAGAGATTGAGACAAATCCGAGCACCAGGATAGAGATAGACGGTGAGGCTGTGGGGGAGTCCCCGTTCACCTTCGAGCTGGTCCCGGGAAGCATAAGGGTTGTCATAGGACCTCATTTCAAAATTGAAGAATAAGAAAACGTACATATTATGAAGAAAAGGATTGTGTTGTTCCTGCTGTCGATTCTGGCTGTATGTTCTCTGGCCAGCGCACAGGATGTTTCAAAAAAGGATATGCTTGCAAAACTGTATCAGGCTGCGCAGGCGGAAGGGTTGAGGATTGTTTCTGCGGACACCACTCTGCAGGTCTCACCAAAACTGGAGGACCTGTACAGTTACAAGATTCTCCTGATGCTGGAGCAGCCGATTGACCACAACAATCCTGCACTCGGCACTTTCGAGCAGCAGGTGGTGCTCATGCACGTGAACTGCACCAGTCCTATGGTTCAGGTGACCGAAGGCTACACAGGCCGCGGAGCGGCTCCCGGTTACAACAACGAACTGTCAACAATGTTCAGGACCAATATGGTTGAGGTGGAACACAGATACTTCGGCAGGTCCGTGCCACATATTGCCAAGTTCAAGCTGAAGGACAGCACGGATGCAATGTGGAAGGCCGAGGACAGCACTCCTGTGAGTATGGAGAATCTCAATTGGGATTATATGACCGCAAAGCAGGCTGCGGCCGACCATCACAATGTTAACAGACTTCTCAAGCATATCTATACTGGCAAATGGATTGCCACGGGAATAAGCAAGGGCGGTCAGACAGCAATGTTCTACACTGCGTACTACCCTCAGGACATGGACATCTCGGTTCCTTATGTAGGCCCTGTGTGCCGCGCCGTGAATGACGGGAGACATCAGCCTTTCCTCAAGGATCAGGTTGCAACCGAAAAGGACAGAAGCATAATATATGAATTCCAGAAAGCAGTTCTGAACCGTCGCCAGTCAATGGAGAAACTTCTTGAAGCCAAGGCGGCCAAGGAGCACTGGGAGTTCAAGGTTCCTGTAAGCGAGGTGCTGGATATGACTGTCCTGGAATTTCCTTTTGCCTTCTGGCAGTGGGGCCGCAAGACCAGGACCATCCCTTCATTGGAGAATCTCACCGATGAAGCCATGTTCGATTACCTGCAGATGGTTGCCGGAAGCGATTATTTCGCAAAGGACAAGCAGAGTTCCCCATTCTATGTTCAGGCCGTGAAGGAACTTGGTTACTACGGATACGACACCGAGCCTTTCAAGGGACTCCTTTCAATAAAGGACGCCGATGATTATATGAAAAGAATTATGCTTCCTACAACTCAGGAATTCAAGTTTGATTCTTACCTTTGCAATGACATAAATGCTTTCCTTGAGAAAACCGGCAACAGGATGATGTTCATATACGGTCTCTGGGACCCTTGGAGCAGTGTGATGCCACAGGCACCGGTTGTGAACGAGCAGCTCAAGGCAAAGGGGGAGGGCAGACAGTCAATGGTCCTGTATATCAATACACAGGAGCAGGGCCACCGGGCACGAATATTGAATCTGCCTGCAGCCGACATGACTCAGGCAATCATCACTCTTGGAGAGTGGCTGGGAATAAGCGCCAGATAAAACGCGAACAAGATTGAACTTATGGAAAATTACATTGTATCCGCCAGAAAGTACAGACCGCAGAGCTTCTCAACGCTCATAGGACAGGATTCCATTGCAGCCACGCTCAAGAATTCCATCCAGAGGGGCCAGCTTGCCCATGCATATCTGTTCTGCGGCCCGAGAGGAGTAGGCAAGACGACATCGGCCAGGATTTTTGCCAAGATAATCAACTGCTCGAATCCGGGTGAGAACATGGAGCCTTGCGGTGAGTGTGAGAGCTGCAGGTCCTTTGCCGAAGGACGCTCGTACTGCATCCATGAACTTGACGCAGCCTCCAACAACTCCGTCGATGACATAAGGGAACTTACCGACAAGGTCCAGATTCCACCGCAGACAGGCAGATACAGCGTTTACATAATAGATGAGGTTCACATGCTTTCACAGGCTGCGTTCAACGCCTTCCTCAAGACTCTTGAGGAACCGCCTGAGTATGCAATCTTCATTCTTGCAACAACCGAGAAGCACAAGATACTTCCAACCATCCTCAGCCGTTGCCAGACATACGACTTCAACCGTATAGGAATTGAGGACATAGTACGCAATCTCAAGGACATAGCTGCAAAGGAAGGCGTTACAATAGATGACGAGAGCATGCACGTGATTGCCACCAAGGCCGATGGCGCAATGCGCGACGCACTCACGCTTTTTGACCAGACCGTTGCCTTCTGCGGAAGCAGCATAACATACTCACAGGTCATTAAGAACCTCAACGTACTTGACTACGACTACTATTTCAATATAATACGAAGCAGCCTCGGCGGCCAGTATGCAAAGAGCCTTCTGCTGTTTGACGAAGTGCTTGCCAAAGGCTTCAACGCACAATATTTCGTAAGCGGCCTTTCCAGCCATATAAGGAACCTCCTCGTTTGCAAGGACAGCTCAACAAGCAGGCTTCTTGAGACTTCACAGGCGATAGCTGCGAAATATATGGAGCAGGCTTCCCTGTGCAGCGTGAAGTACCTCTTTGATGCCCTCACCCTCACCACCAAATGCGAGGCCGAGTACAAGAACAGCCCGAGCCAGCGCCTTCTGGTTGAGTTCCTTCTTGTGAAACTCGCCAGCCTGGCGGCACCTCTTCCTGAATCCAGGCTCAATGTTCCACCCGTAACAGTCCCAGTCCCAGCACCAGCACCAGCACCAGCACCAGCTGAGTCTAACGCTCAGACCTATGCGCCGGCCCCTGCGCCTGCAGCCTCAAAGCCTGTTGCAGTACCTGCGCCTGTTCAGACAGCTGAGCCGGTTGTTGTACCGGTGGTTCCTGTACCGGTTGTTTCACAGCCGGCACCTGCACCGGAGCCTGAGAAAGCTTCATCTGAGCCAGCGCCTGTCCAGGCACCTGCACCGGAGTCTGTAAAACCGGAACCAAAGAAAGCAAGCATTGGAATGTCAATCACAAATATGCTTGGAAGCATGATGGATGAAGAGGAGCAGCAGGAACAGGAGAAGGTCAGGGAAGCTGAACATATCAGTCCGATTACGGCTGAGAGCCTTGCTAAAGCCTGGGTGAAGATGACCGAGGATGCGCAGGTTGCAAAATATCCGAATCTCGTAGCGGCAATAAAGTCAACAAGCGCCCTGATGAAGGAAGATGGCACAACAATTGTATTCCCTGTAACCAACAGCGCACAGAAATCATGGATTGAGAAGAAGATACTGCTTACGCTGGAGAGCATACTCAGGGAACTGCTTGACAATTTCAATCTCAAGCTGCTTGTTGAAATGCAGGCACCGGCGTTGGAATCAAAGCCAAGGGCACCTTATATGCCTGTGGAGAAGGATGTCCATCTGCAGAGAGAGTTCCCGGAATATGCACAATTGAAAAAGGAACTGGACCTTGATCTGAAATAAAGGAATATGAGACTATATACACAGAATCTTGTAAAGAAATACGGAATGCGCACCGTTGTGAAAGGTGCGTCAATAGAAGTTGAACAAGGCGAAATAGTTGGTCTGCTCGGACCTAACGGAGCAGGCAAGACCACCAGCTTCTATATGATAACCGGACTCATCAAACCGAATTCCGGAAGGATTTTCCTGGATGATGAGGAACTTACCGACCTGCCTATGTACCAGCGTTCGCAGAAAGGAGTGGGCTATCTTGCACAGGAGGCTTCCGTATTCAGAAAGATGACGGTGGAGGATAACATTATGTCGGTGATGCAGCTGGCAAAGCATATCTCACCGGAACAGCGTGTGGAGAAACTGGAGAGCCTTATAGCTGAGTTCGGTTTGCAGAAAGTGAGGAAAAGTTACGGTATCCAGCTTTCAGGCGGTGAGAGAAGACGCTGCGAGATAGCCAGGGCGCTGGCAATCGACCCTAAGTTCATTCTTCTTGACGAACCGTTTGCCGGAGTTGACCCTATTGCCGTTGAGGATATCCAGCATATCATTGCCAAACTCAAGAAGAAGAACATTGGCATAGTAATCACAGACCACAATGTTCACGAAACACTGGCAATCACGGACCGTGCATATCTTCTTTATGAAGGATCCATACTCGTAAGCGGCACTCCTGAGGAACTTGCCAACAACCCCGAGGTGCGCAAGCGCTATCTCGGTCAGAACTTCGAGTTGCGGAAGGCCGTTCTCCACGAACGCTCGGAGGATAATTAGTTCTGGTACGCAAGCACCCCTGCCTAATGCGTTTCAATAGAGGCTCATTGAGAACCACCCACCTGAAAATGGCCTCCCGTTCTCACACGTCCTGTCCTGACTGTTGTAGAATGACTGTCTATGAGTACCGTAAGGATTTGATGGTTGGAACTATGTCGTGAACGCGGAGAATGTCCGCTCCGAGTTCCGCAGCTTTAATATCTGCCTTGACACTTGCCTCCAGAGATTGCTCAGGAGTTATTCCAAGCGGTTTGTATATCATTGATTTTCTTGATATCCCCACAAGAATTCTTTTTCCGCTGCTTTGCTTGAGCTCAGGGATGGCGTTGAACAGCTCCCAGTTCTGTTCAATTGTCTTTGCAAAACCGAATCCCGGGTCAATGATGAAGTCCCTGATTCCGTATGCAAGAGCTTTCTTTTCAAAATCTGCGAAATATTGTTTCACTTCGTTTACAACACCGTTCGGATAATCGCAAAGAGTCTGCATTGTCTGCGGTGTGCCCTTGATATGCATGGCAATGTAAGGGAACTGGTATTTCCCCACGAATTCCAGCATATTGCTTTCCGGGGAGGATTCACTGCGTGGGAATGACCCCGGCTTGGCAAATGATTTTTTTCTGGAGGCGTTGCAGGTGGAAACAAAGCCGGTGCCGGCGGAAATATCGTTTATTATGAAACTGTCGCCAAGCAGGGATGCGGCCCTTTCAACAATTTCCGAGCGGAAAGTGTCTATTGAAATGCTGTTTGGAGGCAGCCCGAAGTTCTTGATCACTTCAAGGGGCTCACGTAGCCTGCTCCATTCCTCAGCAGCGCTGGCAAAAAGAGCTCCTGGTCGGGAAGATACAGCTCCCAGGTCAACTATGTCGGCCCCGTCTCTGAGCATGGTCTCAAGTCTATGCCCGAATGCGGAACCCGGGCAACGGCTGCCGCTGTAGAATGAATCATCGTTGAGGTTGATGATTCCCATTATCTTCACCTTCCTGTCCATAGTGTCTGTGTTTCCTGATATTGTGCGAATGTAGCTAATTTTTCCTTTTTATTTGAAATGAAACCCTCATGACATAATTTGTAGTCGCCAAAGTTCATGAAAAGGGTTGACGCC
>NZ_JBAELF010000042.1:0-20525 GCF_056211015.1 Candidatus Egerieousia sp. | reverse complement strand
AAAATTGCTAAGATGTCAACCTCGCACTTGCAGCCTTGTGAGTGCTCTCTCTTTTTGTGCCATTGGCTCAAAATGTATTAAAAACAAGTCAAATAACGCCGGAATAACCAGAAACGGCACAATTAATTTTCGTATGAAATTCTGAGACAGTTCATTAAAGACTTGTCAAAACGGAATTTTTGAAAATGCATTTACTTCAAAGGGTGTCAGATACCCGGCCGGACGGCTTGCTTGCTATGCTTGAGTCAAGTAGAGGCATTTGTTGTAAAGATAACTAGCATTATCCAAAATTGCAAATGTCCACAAAAGAGGTGTTTTTGTGGATTTTTGGCCTATTTTCCATCAAATTTCCACAAATGCGTTGGTTTTGTGGCCATTTCATTGTTTCCGGCCACAAAATCGCTCTAATTGTGGATAAATACGGAAACATGACCGTAGTACAAAGTGTGAAGATGATGTGTATTTTCAAGGGGATAGGAGAAGTGGACTGCGAAGCTGTAGAATTGACTATCGCTGTAGAATAATACCATGCAAAAATAAGAAGATTGCCGAACAATTCGTATATTTGAAAATTGATTGCTCAGGGAAATCAAACAACTACTATAATAATTACCTATGAAAAAGTTTTTCAAAAGTGCGCTGATGCTGGTGGCTGCCGCTTGTGCGGTTCTGGCAAGTGTTCAGTGCAACAATGGCGGCAACAGCCGTGAAACAGTTGCTGAAAGTATTGACAAATACATTCAGGACGTAAAGGCGGAGTGGAACATTACAGGTATGGCGGTCTGCTTCTCACTTGACGACGAGCTCCTTTTTGAAAAGGGTTACGGTATCAAGGATATGAACAAACCTGCCGATGATCCTGACAATCAGATTACTCCTGAAACAAGATTCCAGATTGGCTCCGTTTCAAAATCATTCACAGCTCTAGTAATGAGCCAGCTGGTTGAAGAGGGCCTTGTCAACTGGGAGGATACAGTCAAGAACATTCTTCCTGATTTCCAGATGTATGACCCTTGGGTTACCGAGCACATGCAGGTAAAGGATATCATGACACACCATACAGGTCTTCCTGATGATTACGGTTCATATCTTCCTAACCTCGGTTATGACAGACACGATGTTTACAGGATGATTGCAAGAATGAAACCTTGCTATGTGTTCCGTGGTGACTATCAGTACAACAATATAACCTTCCTCATTGCTTCCGAAATGATTGAGAAACTTACAGGAAAGACCTGGGAGGAGAATGTTCAGGAAAGAATATTCGACAAGCTTGGAATGAGCGCTTCTTCAATGAACAAGGAAGGGTTCGAGGCTCCCGGCAACGTTGCAGTTCCTCACGAGTATCTCTGGGACCACGGTTTGAAACAGAGGGCCCTCTATGGCGACGACCAGGCTCTGTGGTGGCTCACAGTAATAGGCCCTGCAGGCGGAATCAACTCAACCGTACAGGACTTGAACAAATATGCAAAGGTTCAGAGAACAAACGGTTTGCTTGACGGCGAAAGGATTTATCCGGAGAAGGTTCTTAAAGATGTTCATAAGGGATACACAATCTGTTCACAGGACAGCACATATATCAGACTTTACGGACATTGCTGGTTCATTGAGCAGAACAACCGTTACAAACTCTTCTTCCACACAGGTACAACCTGGGGATTCACCTGCATCTGCTTCTATGTTCCTGAAATAGGCCTGAGCGGTGCTATGCTCTGCAACGACGAGATTCCTGCCGAGCCTCGTTACGCAATCATGAGAAGACTCATTGACCTTGTAATGGGCGCACCTGCCAACAAGTTCACCGAGAAGTTCATTGATTACAACATTGCTTATCATAACGAGTGGCTTGATTACCGTGCAAAACGTGACCAGAAGAACGATGAGAACTATGTTGAGCCTGTTGCAGAACCTGAGAATGCAGCACAGCTGATAGTTGGTACATACAAGAAGGACGAACTCTTTGGTGACGCAGTGATTTCACATGAGGACGGCAAGCTCTTCATAACAATAGGCCCTAAGAACTTCAAGAGGGAGCTTCTGCACAAGACAGATCTTTCCTACATCTTCTGGTGCGATGGTCACGACTTCACAATCCACTTCAACCGCAATGCGGCCGGCAGCAAGGTTGACGGCTTCATCATTGAACTTGCAAACGGCGAGGAGAACGACCTTGGCGGCTGGACAAAGAAATAGTAATCAGAATGAATCTTTCACAATATGAAAAGCTTTAAATCACTAAAAATAGCAGCGGCTTTCCTTTTTTCACTGCTGATAGTAACAGAATCCTTTTCTGCATTTGCCGGTGAGGGAAAGAAGGTTGATCCGAATTATAAACCTGTAGTGGGAATTTCCGCAAGCGAGAACGGTCCTTGCGGAGCGCCTCTGAACTATGTGAACGCAGTTCGCCGTGCCGGTGGTATTCCTGTAGTTATCCCAATGACTGCCGATGCTGAGCAGATAGCAGCTGTCCTTGACATTGTTGATGTAATAATAATGACCGGTGGTGAGGATATTGATCCTCTCAGCGGTTACAATGAGGAGCCCGTTCCTGCTCTGGGCGAGGTTGTTCCTTTCCGTGACAAGTTTGACATCATGCTTATAAAGGCTACCGTTGAGAAGGGCATTCCTCTGCTCGGTATATGCAGAGGCGAGCAGCTGCTCAACGTTGCAATGGGCGGTTCACTGTATCAGGACATTCCAAGCCAGGTTGAGGGTACATACGTGAAACACAGACAGAGCGCTCCTTCAAGCTTTGGAACACATAGCGTTTCACTGGTTCCAGGCTCATTGCTTGCAAACATACTTGGTGTTGAGAAATGTGTGACCAATTCACATCACCATCAGGCCGTGAAAGCCGTGGCTCCAGGTTACGAAATAATAGCTCAGGCCAAGGACGGCGTTGTTGAGGCAATTGCAAAGAAAGGCTGCAACAAGATTCTGGGCGTTCAGTTCCATCCGGAAGGACTCATCAATGCGGCGGACAATATCAATTTCCTCAAGATTTTCCAGTACTTCATGGAAAGAGGACGTGAATATCACGCAGGCAAATAATCCTTGATTCAATTCAGCAAGTGCGGAAGGTTTCCTGGTTTTACCTGGACCTTCCGCACTTGTATTTTATAAATAGCACAATATCAATGCATTGTGTTTTTATGGTGCGAAAGGAGTATGCAAACTGAGGAAACCTTCCGCATTTTCATTGGAAAATTGAGTTCAGGGTATTGCAAATATCAAAAATATACTTACCTTTGCAATCCCAATGGTGGATTCGTCTAACGGTTAGGACAAAAGATTCTCAATCTTTAAATAGGAGTTCGATTCTCCTATCCACTACAAAGGCCTCAAGATGTATCTTGGGGTTTTTTAAAAAGACGAAAGTCCCGGACCCATAGCTCAGTTGGTTAGCAGCACCTGACTCATAATCAGGGGGTCGTTGGTTCAAGCCCAACTGGGTCCACTTCCCAAAGCAGTTGCATTGCAACTGCTTTTCCTTTATTGGGGCGCCGCCCCAAACACCGCTTGTTCCAAGCCGCTCCCGGCCTATACCGAACTTGCGTTTTTTTAGGCTCAATGAATAATTGGAAAAATGTAAGATTGAGCCTGATGCGGTATTGGATTAGTGTATGATAAGCAGAAAACTGGATATTATTTTGTTGATGTTCATTCAGAGTCATCCCATGCCAAAAGAGCAGATTTATACTCCGGATTTGAGCGGACTTAATGATAAATTGAATAATCCAATAAGATGAAAACTCTTTTCTTCAAACTCCGCTCTTTGATCAGGACGCATATTGTTCATGTCAAGGAACTGGTACCTTACTGGCAGCGGGTGCTGCAGGATCTGCACATAACTGCCGCAGCGCTCACATATTACACAATCATTGGAATAGTACCTCTCTGGATGTGCATATACATCCTCTGCGACGTTTCCAACACCAGCGTAAGCGTTTCATCCTCAACCGACCTGCTGATGCCGAACATAGGAGATTCCGTAGGTTCATTCGATGAGATAGCCCAGATAGGAATCAAGGGCATATTCACACAGTACACATGGTTCGGCTGGATTGCCCTGGCGGTAATCATCTACGCCGTTATCTCACACTCCTGACCATAGCGCACATCTTCAGTCTCTTTGACCGTGACGAACATCTGAAAGGCTTGAGCTTCGAGCAGATTGCCAAGGACATGTTCCCACTCGGCGATGGTTCAATTTCCTCATCCTCAGGTAGGAAGCAGACATACGTGTCAATACCCGCAATGCTCCTTGACAGCATTCTCAAGGAACTCTGCAAAAGCGGAATACTGGTTACGGAGGACAGTGACAAAGTGCGTTATTTCCCGAAGCATCAGATGCTTTCAGGCAACAGGACACTGCACGATTATACAATAGGAGACGTGCTTTTCATACTCGATACCCTGGGTAATTTCAAGCTCGATGACCTGACTCCTCAGATTTGTTCGTCATACAAGGGAAGTTACATTGACAAGCACCTGAATCTGTATTCGGACAAGGTTTTTGCTGCACCTATCATGCTCCTCACACCACAGAACTTCCCAATGAGCGAAGAAAACTCCGCCCTGCTTGACAAACGCGCTACATACAGCTCCCAACTTGAGCGGAATCTGATTTAGAGGTTGATCCAGTTGTCAACTGCAAACGGGGTGTCGTCCTCAAAGAAGAGCTTGGTTATGTCCGAAACTATTTCGTGGCCGTATATGCTGTTGGTGAAATAGATGAAGAATTCGTTGCGTGCAGGAACGTACATGAACAATGCCTTGAAGCTGCCGTTGTCGCCCCAGTGCCAGTAAACATTGCCCTGGTTGGCGTTCTTCTCAAGACCTATGCCGTTGCACCAGTACATTGTGCTGTCGCAGGCTCTTTCCTCGTCCCAGTATCTCTTTGCAATCTCCGGATTAGGAGTGAGGAACAGGTTCCAGTATTCTTCGGTAAGTCCGTTGGCAACATTGCCGTTCACTGCAGGCTGGTAATATTTCGTAGCTATCGCTGTGAGGAATTTTGCATAGTCCTCGGCGTTTGTCCTGAGGGTGTAGGCTACATTTGACCTTGGATGTCTGCCCTGGCCTCTGTCCTCGAAGTTCGCCTTGTAACCGCTTACAGCAAGGGAGTCATATTCATCGAGCCAGCAGTAAGCTGTATGCTCAAGACCAAGAGGTTCGAATACCATTTCCTTGGCAATCACATCAATGCTCTTGCCCTTGATGGCCTCAACGGCTCTCTGCAGGAATGCCATGCCTTCTCCTGAATATCCGTAGCAGGAATCAGGCTCAACCGAGAAAGTGATTGTTGAAGTTGGCCACTCGTCTGAAGAAGGACCTGCCGCCCAGTTGCTAAGACCGGTACGATGGTTGAGAACCATTGCTGCGGTGATTTTCCTTGCACGTGCTGTGTTCAAGCTGTCACCTGCCTGCTCGAAACGGGCTATGTCGGTGTATTGGCAGAGCGGGGTGTTGAGGTCGATTTCTCCGTTCTCAACCATCTGCATTACTATGTATGAGAAAATGACCTTGCTCAATGAAGCAGCCTGGAACACGTGGGTCTTGCCTGCCTCGTCCTCTGAATATACTGCCGGATTCACTTTCTGGATGTGTATGCTTGCTCCGTTGGAATAGAAAACCAGATCGATCATTGGAATGGAGTCCCTTTCAATCAGGGCCTGCAATGTTGAGTCATAAACGGGAAGATTGGCCTGGAGCCTTTCCATTGCCGCTGTTTTTTCAGCGTTTTCACTGTTGCCGCAGGATGCTGTGAAAATACTTGCAGCAACTGCCATTACCGCTGCAAGCGAGAAGAGGAAATTATGTTTCATAAAGCTGGAAAATTTATTTCAATTCACTATGCGAATATAATCAATTTATCCCAATAATGTCTGTCAATAATTGTAAATGGGAATATGATGGATTATCTTTGTAGATTGTAAAAAATACATTGAACATGCATATAGCTGTAGCTGGAAACATAGGAAGCGGCAAGACCACCCTCACCAGACTCCTTGCCAAGTATTATGGTTGGACCCCAAAATACGAAGAGGTTGACTATAACCCATATCTTACTGATTTTTACAATGATATGCAGCGATGGTCATTCAATATCCAGATTTTCTTCCTCAACAGGAGATTCAAGGACATTGTTGACATAGACAGAAGCAAGGAAACCATTATCCAGGACAGGAGCATATACGAGGACGCAAGGATATTCGCCCCCAACCTCCACTCCATGGGTCTGATGAGCACCCGCGATTTTGACAATTACAGTTCGTTGTTCGACCTTATGGTCTCCCTTGTGAAGGCGCCTGACCTTCTGATATATCTCAAGGCTTCAATTCCTACTCTGGTATCGCAGATCCAGAAGAGAGGCCGTGATTTTGAGGCTGGAATACGCATAGATTATCTCAAGGGGCTGAACGATCTTTACGACAACTGGATTGACAACTATTCAGACGGCAAGAAACTTGTCATAAACGTTGACGACATCAAGTTCGAGGACAATCCCAAGGATCTGAGCCTTATAATTGACAGAATCAACGCACAGCTCAACGGCCTTTTCTAACTAATAGGTAAAACACCAGGAAAGTGCGGAGGGAAGATGTTTCGCAAGCCTTCTGCAAGTTCTTGAAAAGTAATAAAAAAAATGCTTGCGAAACATGAGTAGGTGAATTATGAAATCGATTCTTGGCATTGGGAATGCTCTCACGGACATACTGGCAATAGTTCCCAACGATAACTGGCTCGCAAAGTTCCACCTTCCGAAAGGAAGCATGCAGCACGTTGACGGTGCAACCGGAAACAAGATATGGGCTGAACTCAAGACTCTGGGCGTACAGTACGTTCCGGGCGGAAGCGCTGCCAATACAATTGCCGGCACATCAATTTTCGGAATGCCGAGCGGATTCATAGGCAAGGTTGGTGAGGACGAACTCGGTTCGCTTTTCAAGGCGGCTCAGGAGAACAATGGTATAAAGACCAATCTTCTCAAGGGCAGCAAACCAAGCGGACGCTCCATGGTCTTTGTTACAAAGGAGAATCAGGAAAGGACATTCGCAGTATATCTTGGTTCGGCACTGGACCTTGTTGCAGAGGATCTCAAGCCTGAATTCTTCCAGGGTTACGATTATTTCCATATTGAGGGGTATCTGGTACAGAACCAGAGTCTTGTAAGAAGGGCTGTGAAATACGCAAAGGAAGCGGGCTGCATAATATCCCTTGACATGGCGTCCTATAATGTTGTTGAAAGCAACAATGCATTCCTGCACGACATTGTGGAGAAATATGTAAACATTGTCTTTGCAAATGAAACAGAGGCCAGGAGCTTCACCAAGATGGAACCTGAGCAGGCTTGCGTGGAAATTGCAAAAATGTGCGATATTGCTGTAGTGAAGCTCGGACCCGATGGTTCGCTTGTGCGCAGCGGCAATGAGGTTTACAGGATACAACCATGGCCTGCTACAAGGGTGGATGCTACAGGAGCCGGTGACATTTATGCAGCGGGATTCCTTTACGGACATTCTCTGGGCCTTCCAATTGAAGCTTGCGGAAAAATAGGCTCAATCATTTCTGCCAAGGTAGTGGAAGTCATAGGTCCTAAGGTTGACGTACCAAGATGGAAGGCTGCAAAACAGGAAATACGCAGGCTCATTGCAAGCTACGGAATTTCTGAACAGACTTCAAAATAATGGTACAGGACGCTTTAAACAGAAAAAGATTCATAAAAATCATCAAGAGCCTGCTGATGCTTGCATTGGCGGTGGCTTTGCTTTTCATATCTTTCAAAGGCGTTCAGTGGAAGGACTTCGTTGAAGGACTGGCCGGATGCAACTACTGGTGGATTGCCTTTGCAATGCTGGTTGGTGCTTTTGAACTTGTAATACGCAGCCTGCGCTGGCATATTCTTCTGCGTCCTCTGGACAATGAAATTACAAGGATGAGAACCTGCCACGGGGTGAACATGGCCTTTCTCACCAATTTCATCTTCCCGAGAATGGGCGAGCTTGTCCGTTGCGGAGTGGTGGCAAACAGGAGGCTTTCCTTTCAGGCAGCGGTTGGAACCGTGGTTGCTGAAAGGGCTCTTGACATGATATGCCTGATAATAGTCGTGCTTCTCATGTTCGTTTTCAACTGGAGCACATTCGGGGTGTTCATCCAGGACAAGCTGCTCACGCCTTTCGCACAAAGATTCACCGGAGAGGCGCTGTGGGCAATGGCCGTTGCACTGATACTGCTCATTGCAGGATTCGTTGCATGCCTTGCATTATGCAGGAAGTACAGAGGCAGGAGATTCTTTGAAAAGCTTTACAGCATAATCAGCGGGCTTGGCAGCGGTCTGGGTTCAATTCTCAGGATGAAGCACAAGTTCCTGTTCATAGTATATACAATTGCATTATGGGCATCGTTCTGGCTTACAAGCTACGCAACAATACTTGCCTTCCAGAGCACAGGAACGCTTGATGCCGTGAATGCGGCAGGCGAACACTTTGCCCTTGGGGGCGGCGACGCTCTTTTCCTTATGGTTGCAGGAGCGCTCGGCTGGGTTGTTCCGGTTCAGGGTGGAATAGGAGCTTTCCACTTCATAGTGAGCCTTGCCCTTACAACAATGTATGGAATATCACAGAGCCAGGGAGTTGTGTTTGCAACAATATCGCACGAATCCCAGGCAATAGTAATGATAGCAATGGGCATTTTTTCGGCCATCTGCCTTTGGTTTGTCAAACGGAATAATATGATACAATCATGAAGTACAAGGTTTTTTATGTGAATGATTTGCGCGAGTGCTGCTATGTTGTGGACTGCGGTTCGCAGAAATGTGTGATAATAGATCCCGGAATGCAGAATGCAGGCGAATGCGGAAGAATTGCCGACTACATAAGGACAAACAGTCTTGAACCTGAAGCAATACTTCTCACTCACGCTCACTTTGACCATATAATGGGTGTGAATTTCATACTCAGGAACTGGAACGTACCGGTTTATATGAATCAGGCCGATGAAAGGCAGCTCAGGAAGGCGGCGCAGTATGCCCTGATGTTCGGTGAGATGATAGAGGCTCCGGCCGTTGACAGCCTGAAGTTCGTGAACGACAACGATGTACTCACTTTCGGCACCACACAGTTCAAGGTCCTTGCAACTCCCGGCCATTCGGAAGGCTCGGTATGCTACTTTGCGGGTGAATGTCTCTTCTGCGGCGACACCCTCTTTGCAGGCAGCATAGGCCGTACTGACCTTCCCGGAGGAAGCTATGACAGCATAGTTGAAAGCTTGAAAACCAAGATTCTGCCTCTTGCCCCCGATACAATAGTACTTCCGGGTCACGGTCCTGAGACCACGGTGGCATCGGAGGCCAGCACCAACCCCTTCCTCCAGTTCGGAGCACCGGATTTTATACAGATAAACAGATGAAATACATATTCTTTACAGCGATAGTGGCGGCAATGCTCTCAGCCTGCTCCTTTATTGGTGGGAAGGAAAGCGCTGCCGGCATAGACAGAACTGCGCTGGAGACAAGCATCGACAGCATTGTAAAGAAAAGATACGATGCAAAGTCCATTATCTCCTTTGTGATGGAGAACCATACCCAGCGTGTGGTTGTGCCGCCGCTCCCTGACACTGCGTACTTTGCAGGGGAGAGAGTGCCTCTGGAATACATTGATGTAAGGGAGAGTCTGGTGAGGGAGCTTACAGCAATAAGCTATATGCACTCATCGCTGGTTTATACCATCCAGCTTTCCGGCAGGTACAGAGACAGGATATGCCGCAATCTGAAAGCCAACGGTGTACCTGAGGATTTCTTCTATCTCTGCGTGGCAGAAAGCATGCTCCAACCGCTCACTTCATCTGCTGCGGCAGCCGGTTACTGGCAGTTCCTCAAAGGTACCGGCAAGGAATACGGGCTTGTGATAAACAATGAGATAGACCAGAGATATGACTGGGAGGCCTCCACTGCCGCTGCCTGCAAGTATCTGAAGAAGGCTCATGAGAAATACGGCACCTGGACCCTTGCCGCTGCAAGCTATAACATTGGTACAGGGAACATAGATAACAGAATAAAACTGCAGGGAACCAGTAACTACTACGATATGCAGCTTCCTATGGAAACTGCCAGGTATGTGTTCAGGGCAATTGCATACAAGACCATAATGGAGAATCCGCTGGCATACGGGTTTGACATAAAGGAAGACGATATGTTCAGCGAGCCGGAGCACAAGTTTGTTCAGGTGAGCGGAAGGGTTGAGAACTGGAGTGATTTTGCAAGGAAGCACGGTACAAATTTCAAGATGCTCAAGCAGTACAACGAGTGGATACGTTCAAATAAATATTCAGGCGGAGACCGCAGGACATTCAATGTTTTCATACCAAAGCGTGAGACAGTTCAGGAGGACGGGGAATGAAGGCCATTGAAATAGTTGGATGCAGGCAGCACAATCTCAAGGATATTTCGCTTGAAATACCCAGAGACCAGCTTGTTGTGGTCACGGGATTGAGCGGAAGCGGAAAATCATCGCTTGCATTCGATACTATATATGCGGAGGGACAGAGGCGGTATATGGAAACGCTGAGCGCATACGCCCGTCAGTTCATAGGCGTGCTGGAAAGGCCGGCTCTTGAGAGCATCAACGGCCTGAGCCCGATAATTGCAATCGAGCAGAAGACCACCGGCCGCAATCCGCGTTCAACGGTTGGAACAATAACCGAGATTTATGATTTCCTGCGTCTGCTTTATGCCAGAATAGGCGTTGCATATTCGCCTGTTACGGGCAAGCCTATGGTGAAATACACCACGGAGCAGATAGTGGAACTGATTCAGAAGGAATATTGCGGCAGGAAAATATATCTGCTGGCTCCGCTTGTGAACGGGCGCAAGGGTCATTACAGGGAATTGTTCGAGTCATTGCTCAAGAAGGGCTACAATCAGGTGAGGGTGGACGGGACAATGATTCCTTTGAGTGAGGCCAAACCGCTCGACAGATACAGGAACCATTTCATTGAACTGGTTGTTGACAAGCTTATGCCTTCTGCGGCGGAGGACGTACAGGAGGCGGAGCAGAAAAGAATATCAACATCGGTAAGTACGGCGCTTGACCAGGGCAAGGGAATGGTGGCCATTCTTGAATTCGGCTCCGAGGACAGACCGTTGAGGTTTTTCAGCCGCTTTTTGATGTGCGCAGACAGCGGAATGTCGCTTCCCGAACCTGCGCCTCACAGTTTCTCCTTCAATTCCCCGCAGGGCGCCTGCCCTAAATGCAAGGGCTTGGGATATATAGCAAGGATTGATTTTTACAAGATATTCCCGGACAGAAGCAAAAGCATAAACGGAGGAGGGATAGCTCCTCTGGGTTCATATAAGGACAACAACTGGTTCAGAGTGCTTGAATCAATGTCAAAGAAACTTCAGTTCTCCTTGAACGATCCTATAAGAGAGCTTCCTGATGATATCATTGATATGCTGGTTTATGGCACCAATGAACTTTTCAGGGTGAACCTTACGAACGGAATACATCTTGCGCCTTTCCCCGGAGTGGTTTCCAAGCTTGAGAAGGACGCAAGCGGCGACGATGAGATATCCACCTCAAGTGTAAGGGCCGAAAGGTTCATGCAGGAGGATGTATGTCCCGAATGCGGAGGCAGCCGCCTCAAGAGCGAGGCTCTGCTGTTCAAGATAGATGGCAAAAACATATATGAGGCGTCCTGTATGGATATTGACAGCCTCTACAACTGGGTGAAAGGCCTGCCTGAAAAACTCAGCGAAAAGGAGAACATAATAGGCGGGGAGCTCATCAAGGAACTATGCTCGCGCATAGGATTCCTCTCGGACGTTGGCCTGAACTATCTCCAGTTGGGAAGAAGCACACGTTCGCTCAGCGGAGGAGAGAGCCAGCGAATAAGGCTTGCAACCCAGATAGGAAGCCGTCTGGTTAATGTTCTCTATATTCTGGATGAGCCTAGCATCGGTCTGCATCAGAGGGACAATGTGAAACTTATCAACTCATTGTGCCATCTGCGTGACGAGGGCAATTCAGTAATGGTTGTGGAGCACGACAGGCAGATGATGGAAAGTGCGGACTGGCTTGTAGACCTTGGACCGGGTGCAGGTGTCCATGGTGGCGAACTGCTGTACAATGGAAAACCGAAGCAGTTGCTCAAGATGAGCAAAAAGCAGGTAAGAGCACTTGGCAGCCTTACCGCAGAATATCTCACAGGTTTGAGAAAGATTGAAGTGCCTGCCTCAAGAAGGATTGTAACTGAAGGCGTTACAAAGTTCATTGACCTTTATGGCGCAAAGGGGAACAATCTCAAGGATGTGCATCTGCATCTTCCTCTTGGCGTATTCGTTGGAATAAGCGGAGTGAGCGGCAGCGGAAAATCATCGCTTGTTAATGATACTCTTGTAAAGGCAGTGGGCAGGAAGCTGTACAGGGCGCTTGCGGATCCTCTTCCATACGAAAGGATAGAAGGTCTTGAGAACATAGACAAACTCATTGTTGTTGACCAGGCACCAATAGGCAGGACTCCAAGGAGCAATCCGGCAACATATACCAATCTCTTTTCTGACATAAGGAAACTGTTCGAGCAGACACGGGATGCCAAGATACGAGGATTCAAGGCCGGACGCTTCTCTTTCAATGTAAGCGGTGGCCGTTGCGAGGCCTGCAAGGGAGCCGGCGTGCAGACAATAGAAATGAATTTCCTCCCAAGCGTTTACGTAACTTGCAAGGAATGCGGTGGAAAGAGATACAATCCTCAGACCCTGGCTGTGAAATACAAGGGAAAGAGCATCAACGATATCCTTGAAATGACCATTTCACAGGCTGTTGAATTCTTTGAGAGCATACCTGCAATCTATCAGAAGGTAAAGGTTCTTGAAGAAGTAGGTCTTGGGTACGTGAAACTCGGCCAGCCATCAACAACCCTCAGCGGCGGCGAGAGCCAGAGAGTGAAACTTGCCACGGAACTTTCCCGCAGGTCAACAGGCAAATCGTTGTTCGTGCTCGATGAGCCTACAACCGGACTGCATTTCGAGGATATTAAGGTTCTTATGTCCGTTCTGCAGAAACTTGTGGAGCAGGGCAATACGGTTGTGGTCATAGAACATAACCTTGACGTTATCAAGAGCGTTGACTACCTGATAGACATGGGTCCGGACGGCGGAGCAGCAGGAGGCCGTATCATTGCCTGCGGAACGCCCGAGGAGCTTGCAGCCAATACGGTGTCGGTTACAGGAAAATTTCTTAAGGACGAACTGAAGTAGAGAGTATGCCATCATATCTGCAGGTTGAGAACATATCCAAGTCATACGGCCCCAAAGTGCTGTTCGATTCCATTGGCTTCAATATAAACGAAGGAGACAAGATAGCCTTGATTGCGCCCAATGGAACAGGCAAGACCTCCCTGTTGAGAATACTTGCCGGAAAGGACAAATCGGATTCCGGCGGAAGCATAAAGTTCCTCAAAGAAATAAGGATAGCTTTTCTGGAGCAGGAATTCGAATACAATCCTTCAAATACAATAGCTCAGCAGATTTTCACGGGGGATTTCGAGCAGGAACTGAGCGCAAAAAGGATACTTTCAGAACTCGGCCTCAGTCCTGAGCAGAAACTTGAATCTCTCTCAGGCGGTGAGGTGAAACGTGTGGCCATTACGCAGATGCTTGCCCAGAATGCGGATTTCCTCATAATGGACGAGCCTACCAACCATCTTGACATAGATGCCATTGAGTATCTTGAGAATTATCTGAAGCGTTCGCGCTGCACCCTTTTCATGGTTACGCATGACCGCTATTTCCTTGACCGCATATGCAACACAATCATGGAAATGGACTGCGGTTCGGTGTTCATTTACAAGGGTGATTACGAGAACTACCTTTCGAAACATGACGAGAGAATCTCCAATTACAATGCTCAGACGGAGAAGGTGAGGAACGTGCTCAGAAGAGAGCTGGAGTGGATACACGCAACTCCTTGTGCACGCAGCGGAAAGGCTAAATACCGTATCCAGGCCTTCTGGAATCTCAAGGAGCGCGCCGAGGACTCCTACATACAGCGTCAGGTCTCCCTTGAGGATTTCAATTCCTCCACCAGGCTTGGCACCAAGATCATAAACTGCAGGAATTTATCTTACACCATCGATGGTAAAAGAATAATAGATTCCTTCACTTATAATTTCCAGAGATACGAGAGGGTTGGAATAGTGGGAGCCAACGGCATAGGGAAGAGCACTTTGCTCAAGCTCCTCCTGAAAGGGGAGATTGCCGGTGTTGAGAGGGGCGAGTCACTGAAGATAGGATGGTACAAGCAGGAGGGAATCGAGTTCAATGAAGATGACACGGTGCTTGACGTGGTGCCTGATACATATCTGCTCGGAAAGTTCCTTTTCCCTCACGACATGTATCCTAACAAGGTTGCGCGTTTGAGCGGAGGTGAGAGACGCAGGCTGTATCTGCTCACCGTTCTCATGCAGAAGCCGAATCTGCTTGTGCTCGACGAACCGACCAACGATCTGGACATAGTCACTTTGAACATTCTTGAAGAGTATCTCCTGGAATTCAAGGGCACTCTTATAATAGTCACTCACGACCGCCATTTCCTTGACCGTCTTGCGGACCATCTTCTGGTGTTCTGCGGCAACGGTCAGATCAAGGATTTCATTGGCGGCTATTCAGAATACCGCAGTTTCCTGAAGGACCTGCAGGCAAGTCGGCGCAAGGAGCAGCAGGCGGCTAAACAGGCTGGCAAGGCAAAAGGCACTGGTGCAAACAGCGCGAATGTTGCGGAAGGTCTGAACGGAGCGAATGCTTCAGGAAAAACAGCGAGTGGGGCTAATGGTCTGAATGCAGTTCAGAAGAAAAAACTCAGCTACAAGGAAAAACGCGAACTTGAAGCCATTGAAAAACGTCTGGCGGAACTGGAAGAAGAGAAAGCATCACTTGAACAGATTCTTGCCGGTGGAAGCGCCGATTACGATGCAATAAGCAAGGCTTCGGCCCGCTATGCCGCCATCAAGGAAGAAATGGACGAGAAGGAAATGCGCTGGCTGGAGCTCTCCGAATAATTATTTCTTCCTGAGCCATAGTTCGGGGTCCTGCTTTTCGGTGCCTTTCCATATTTCAAAATGGAGGATGGAAATGTCATCGTTCTCGGAATCCAGATAACCTATAACTTCACCTGCGCGGACGCTTGCACCTGCACTCACGAACACTTTTTCCAGTTTGCAGTAGAAGGTGAAATAATCTCCGTGCCTTATCATCACACACAGATTGTAGCCTGGGATTGCTATCACTCTTGAAACCGTGCCGTTTGCTATGGCAAGCACATTGGCCATTTTCTGTGTGCTTATGTTAACACCGTTGTTGAAAGGCATCTTCACGTTCTTGAAGACAGGATGGTTCCTTTGTCCGAAACCTTCGGTAATCACGCCTTTGTCAACAGGCCACGGGAACTTTCCGAGATTTTTCTCGAAATCTGCATTGAGAGCTGCAAACGATGTAACGCCAATGTGACTGCCGGCCTGTTGTGTGCTTGTAGTGTTATGCTTGCTCTGTTGTTTGTTCTTCTTTGCCTCCTCTTCCCTGGCTCTTTGAATTTCAAGGGCAATGAGACGCTCTATTTCATTGTTGAGCTTCTCCATTTGCCTGCGTTTGCCGGACAATTCCTTTGTGTATGCGCTTTTCTTGCTGTTCAACTGCTTTACCTGCCTGTCAAGGTCTTGTTTCTCGCTGAGCAGAGTGGCGTACTCCTGTTCTACCTCTGCTTTTCTGGCTCTGCTTTGAGAATCAAGCTGCATGAGGCTGGCTTTCCTTGCCTGCATCAGATTCCTTTCCTCAATTATCTGTTCTCCGTATTTGTTGATTTCCTTAGCGAATCTCTTGAAATACTGCCATCTGTGATATCCCTGCTCAATGTCTTCGCTTGCCAGAAGGTACATGAACCACAAACGAGAATCCCTGTGCTTGTATGCATTTACAAGGAGTTTCCTGTAATTATCCTCATATTTTGCCAATCTTTTACTCTGGTATGCAATTACCTTGTTCGTACTGTCAATGGCCTTTTCAAGTCTGGCGCATTCGTTTTCAATGGATATTATTATCCTTTGCCTTCCGCTGGCCTTCCGGCTTACAAGATTGAATTCCTCCAGGCGGTTTTTATGGTTGCGGCTGAGGGCCGTCAGCTGTTCGTTTATCATTTTGATTTCTTCCTGCAAGGCCTGCACTTCCTGCCTGTAGCCAGTGATTTCCTTGGTCTGAATGATCACTGCATTCTTTTGGGACTGAGCTGCGCCTTGCCGTGGCTCGGCTTGCGCTCTGTCTGCCTGCTTTGCAGTCTGGGCCTGAATGCTTTGTAAGGAAAGGAATATGGCGCAGAATATTGTAAGACCGAACAGGTACTGCCGGCCTTTTTCCGCTGTCATATATTTCCTCCAATTCATTTCCTTCCTTTATTCCTTTTTTCTCAAAACGCGCTCGCTGTTCCGCTTTCAGCAATCCGTTTGGTGGCGGCAGTCACTTCATCTGAAAAACTTTGCCTTTCCTGGGCAAAGCTTTTTCATATTCCAGTGCCTTCCGCCTCATTTGGTCACGTTTCCTTCAAAAATGTGACCATTTCACTTTCCCACTACCCGTTTTGCCGCATTTTTCGCAGAAATGCGTCTGTTTCCCTTATTTTCTTCCCGTTTTGTCACGTTTTTGCCCGAAATGCGCTCATTTGCCTCTTTTTCCTCTCGTTTTGCCGCATTTTCTCTCAAAACGCGCTCGTTTGCTGTGGGCGAGCGTTAATATTTGAATGAACTGCCGCCTATGAACTCCCTCATGATTGAGGTTGGTGGGATAGCTGTATGGTCTTCCGGTGAGAGGGCCTGCACAAATGAGAGGAACTTCAGCAGTCTGTTGGCTTCAGGGTACGCCGCAGATGTCTTTGGTATTTTGCGAAGCTGAGGTTCGGCAAAATATTTGAGCAGACAAAGTTCATAAATCAATGATGAATTGAACATTATGTCAGCATTCTCCTGATATGGGAAAATGTTCCGGATTTCTCCATTGCGTACGCTCTTCCATCTGAGTATGGTGTTTTCAGCGCTGTATGACCTGAAATTGTTGTCGCGGACAATACGTCTGAGCAGTCTGTTGTCGGAAGTTGAAATGTAGTTGTTCTCATCAATTGACAGTGTTGTGAGAGCGCTCGCATATACCTTGAACTTCTTTTCAGGTGCAATGCCGGCTGTAAGCTCAGGATTCAGGGCGTGTATGCCTTCCATTACCAGGACATCGTTGTCCTTGAGCCTGATTCTCCTTCCGCTCGGCTGGCTTGTGCCGGAAGTGAAATCATATCTTGGAAGTTCTATCTCCTCACCGTTGAACAGCTGGTTGAGCTGGGTGTTGAGCAGTTCCAGATCCATTGCATACAATGATTCGAAATCATATTCACCATTCTCATCCTTTGGAGTTCTTGCCCTGTCAACAAAGTAATTGTCCATTTCAATGACAACAGGATTGAGCCCAAGTGATTTGAGATGAACTGCAATCCTCAGGCTTGTGGTTGTCTTGCCGGAAGATGAAGGACCGGCAAGAAGCACAACCTTCACCTTGTCACGGCGCTGATATATCATATCAGCAATCTGGGCGTATTTGCGCTCGTGAAGCACTTCTGCAACTGTAACCACGCTTTTTGCGTAACCCTTGAGAATGGCGTTGTTTATGGTTGATATGTTGTTGGCTCCAAGAACTTTGAGCCATTGTGAATTCTCCTCGAATATATTGAACAGTTTCTGCTGGTATGCAAATTGCGGAAGTTCTTCGTTGCTTCCGGAAAGCGGGAACTGGAGGCAGAATCCGTCATTGTATTCAATTATGTCCCAGGCTTTGATGCAGGAGCTGGAATAAAGGAGCGGGCCATAGAAGGTGTCGCAGTAATTGCCGCACCAGTATGTTGTGGAATAGAAATCATCTATCTGTCTGCATATCTCAGCCTTGTTTGTCTGCCCTCTTTTTTCATAGATTGCAATAGCTTCTTTGCTTGGCAGTTTCTTTTTGATGAAAGGAATGTCGGCCTTGATGTATGAGGCAACCTTCTCCTTGAGCAGCTCCTTCATTGAAGCGGTGAAAGTTCTTCCCTCAATCTTTCCATACAGACCCATCGGCAGTGAATAATCAAAGATAAGTTTTGCCTCGTTGCCCCAGAGCTCGTTCACTGCTCTCTGCACGAGCATGCAAAGCGAGCGGCTGTAAACTTTCTGTCCGTCAGGGATATCGGCTCCTATGAATTCAATAGCCTGGCTGGTGTACAGTTTGTGCCTGAGCTCCTTGAGCTGGTTGTTGGCGTATGCGGCAAGACAGTCGTTAACAGGGATATCCTTGCCTGCAATGGCAAGAAACTCCTTCAGTGAGCATCCTGGTTCAACATTGTAGAATTTGCCTGAGTTCTTGCAGAATAGTTGAATCGTTTCCATTATTTCTGTTTTGCTTCAATTTTCTTGAGTCTGAGCTTTTCCAGGTAGCCTGCATCAGGTGCGAGCTTTGCGGCCTGCTCCCAATAAATGTATGCCAGTTCATACTCCTTGGTTGCATAGAGCATTGTTGCGTAATGGTCAAGGATAACGTCGCTTTCCTTGCCGCCATAGAGCATTGCGTGCTTCATTGTCTTTATAGCCTCGTCGAGATACAGGTCACGGTCCGGTTTGTCCATCTGCATTCCTATCAGATAGGCAATCCAGGCGTAAGTGTCAAGGTATGTGGGATTGTCAGGTTCCGCTTCAATGGTCTTCTGGCTCATCTTGCGGGCGTTCTTCAGGTCCTTGCCTGCTTCGGAGAGGAAATATGCGTAGTTGTTCAGGGAAGGAATGTGGTCCGGGGCCATCTTGATTACTTTCCTGTATATCCTGAAGCATTCTTTCTGGTCTTCAAGCTTGTAATATATGTCCGCCATCTGGGAATAGACGTTTATCTCAGCTTCCTTGTTCCCTGACTTCTGAGTCATCTTGAGCATCAGTTTGTAGGTTTCCAGTGTCTGGTCGTACTTTTTCTGCTGGTACTGCATGTATGCAAGCAGTTCGGGGAATACCAGACTGTCCTGGAAGTCCTGCATGCTTTCTCTTGCGGCAGCTTCAGCACCTTCGTAGTCCTTGTCATAGAACAGGGCAAGAATGTATTTCTGGGCGGCCAGAGGATCTTCAGGGTGGAAGTTTCTGTTGTTGGAGAATATCTGTTTTGCCAGTTTGGTGTCTTCATTGGAATAGAAGTAGCTTGCGCAAAGATATGTAACGGCAGTATCGGCCGGGTGGGCCTGATAGAAGGTCATCATGAGGGAATCTATCTCAGGCTTGAATTTTGGGTCCAGTCTTGTGTTCCTGAACATTTCGTGCAGGTAGCCTGTCTTTGCCGGAGCGCTTATGCCAGGACTTGCCATTACTGTGGTGAGTTTACGGAAATAAGTCTGGTAGTCACCTTTGTGCTTGTAGATTTCAGCCTGCCCGTAGATGGCATTGGTGAAATCAGGGTCCTCTTCAAGGGCTTCATTGTAATATGCCATTGCAGTTGAATCCTGCATCTTCTCTGCGTAAAGGTCTCCTATGATGCAGCTTATGAACGGGCTGCGGTCCGCTTTCTCAATGCCGGACATGAACTCGAACGCTCCTGCCATGTTCTGCTGGGCGCGGTATATGTTGTACCTTGTCATTATGGTCTGGTCGTTCCTGCCGTTCTTGGCCTCAATTCTGTCCATCATTTCAAAACAGCGCTCGAATTCGCCTCTCCTTGCATACAGATTCATGAGCTCATAATATGCTTCATTGTTCTGTGGATGGTATTTGATGAGCTTGTTATAAGTTTTTTCGGCATCGGGGAGCTGGCCTGCCGCCGCATATATCTTGCCCATGATGCTAAGGCACCAGAAATTCGTGGAATCGTTCTCGAGAGCCTTTTCAAGATATGCGTGCGCTGCCGGAACGTCCTGGTTCATTACTGCAATCTTGCCCAGATAGAAGAGTGTTGCCGTGCGGCTTTCGTTGCTCTGCGCCTGATTCAGAGCTTCATTGAAATTTTCCTTTGCTTTTTGCAAATCGTTCCGGTTCAGATATTTCACTCCGTCAAGGAATGCGGAACTGCTGTTCTGCGGAATGTCTATCTTTGCAAATTCGCTGCCCTGGAGCAGTGAATCAAGGTTCAATTTTGTTTTCTGGGCGTATGCATTCTCTGCAAAAGCAGCACAGACAGTCAATGCCAGAACCGCTGCAACGGCCAATCTCATTCTTTTCATAATTCAAATAAATTTCACTTTCAAGTCAGCATGTATCATTCCTGATACCAATCTCCCTACACCCTACAAAGTTAATACCAAATTCTCTTTTTTCAATTGCTTGATTGCAGTCAGCTGTTCATTCTTCCCGCCTGATTGCAGGTAACGCGCCCTGCAAAGAAAATTTTGCCTTTCCTGAGCAAAATTTTTTTGCAAGCCGGTCACCTGCCACTTGCGCCCCCTGTTTGCCGTTTCAACTTTGCTCGTTTGGTTGTGTCTTTGCTCACAATGCGC
>NZ_JBAELF010000041.1:0-80683 GCF_056211015.1 Candidatus Egerieousia sp. | reverse complement strand
TTCCAACGGCGGTGGAAAGATGAGCGGCGGTGACATGGAAGGCGGACACAAGCACAACGGAACGGGCGAACCGTACATGTCTTCATATTACAGAGTATATTATCATCCTGTGACAGGCGAATACATACCGGGAGGCTGGGTTTACTATATGGACCCAAATATCCCTTGGACAGTCAATGCTAATCTTAACTATACATTTCAAAAGACATACTCCTACGCTAATGAAATCCTGAGCGCCAAGAACAATCATATGCTCACTCTGGGGCTCTCGGCGCAGGTCAGACTTTCACCGAGGTTGAACCTGAACTACAATACGGGATTTGACCTTACAAAGATGGATATGACAACCTCACAGCTGAGCGGAACTTTTGACCTTCATTGCTTCACCATTTCGTTCTCCTGGATACCTAGCGGCAAGTGGCAGAGCTGGAGTTTCAGGATTAACGCAAAAGCATCCGCCCTTGCTGACCTTGTACAATTTAAGAAGAATAACAGCTTCTGGGACAGGTAGTTATAAGGTTTTCTAAAAAAACAATACTTTAAAATATTTTTTTTAAAAAAGTTATTATCCAATTTTGTGCTATTGATGATGGCATGAAAGAAATCACTCATACACAGGTTTGGACAGCTTGTCTTGAAAAACTCAGGAAACAGGTCTCGCAGGAGGATTTCCTTACGTGGATCAAGCCTATAAAGGCGGTGAAACTTAAGGATTCAACCCTTATTGTGCAGGTCCCTTCCGACTATTTCAGAGACCACATAGAAGAGAATTTCATTGACATCATCATTCCGGAATTAAGACTTCTTCTCGGCCCCAAAGCCAAGCTCCTTTACGGAGTGATGGTCACACGCGAGCAGAAGGTTACCATACCTTCCAACACAGCAAGTGTTCACAAACAGGAGATACCGGTCAAGATGAGAGGCGAAATGAAAATGCCTTTCAATCCATGGGCAGTACCCGGAATTCAGGAGAAGATACAGATAGATTCCAATCTCAATCCAATATACAGTTTCGAAAACTTCGTGGAAGGGGAGTGCAACCGTCTTGCAAGGGCCGCAGGTTTGTCAATAGCTGACAATCCTGGGAAGAATGCATTCAACCCTCTTTTCATTTATGGAGGTCCGGGTCTTGGAAAGACACATCTTGCACAGGCCATAGGACTTGCCGTGAAGGAAAGATATCCGGAGAAGATAGTCCTTTATGTAAACGCACATACATTCCAGACACAGTATATGGAATATGCCGGTGTGAACAATCAGCTCACTGATTTCCTTCATTTCTATCAGATGGTTGACCTGCTCATTCTGGATGACGTTCAGGAGTTTGCCTCAAAGGCCGGAACACAGAAGGCCTTCTTCCATATATTCAATTTCCTGCATCAGAACGGAAAGCAGCTTGTGCTTACCTCGGACTGTGCGCCGGTTGATCTCCAGGGACTTGAGCAGCGTCTTCTGAGCCGTTTCAAATGGGGGCTTTCAGTTGAACTCACCAAGCCGTCCTTCTCAACCAGAGTTGACATCCTCAAACTGAAGAGCGCCAATGACGGTATTGTCCTTTCTGAAGAGATACTTGAATACCTTGCCGAAAACATCAGGGGAAACGTAAGGGAGATAGAGGGCACTCTCTATTCACTCCTTGCACACGCCACCTTCAACAAGGAAAAGATAACACTTCAGCTTGCTAAGCGGATTATAGACAACATAGTGCCTGCAGAAAGGCTTGAACTTACCGTGGAGGCCATAGAAAAGAAAGTGGCCGAGTATTTCGGGGTCGAGGTGGAACTTATACGTTCAAAGACAAGGAAGCGCGAGGTGGCCCAGGCCCGCCAGGTTATAATGTACCTGTGCAGGGTGCTTACCAAACTGTCGCTTTCAACCATAGGCGCAAGCATTGGCGGAAGGGATCACGCAACCGTGCTTCACTCATGCAATGCGGTATCTGACCTTATGGAAACAGACAAGCGTTTCAAGCAGAACGTGAACGAGCTGCTGCGCATGCTCAATCAGGAATAACAAACAAATCAAATACATGATATTATGACATCACAGAGGGTACTTGACATTTTTAAGGAAATCCTCACTATCCCACGTGAAAGCGGACATGAGGAACTTATTGGCAAATGGCTCGTTGACTGGGCCGCAGAGCACAAACTGGCTTGCAGAACAGACAAGGCAGGCAATGTATGCATAATCAAGGAGGCTGCTCCGGGAAAGGAAAACGTTCCTGTATTAGTTCTCCAGAGCCATATGGACATGGTATGCGAGAAGAATGACGGAGTGGAACATGATTTTGCCAAGGACCCTATCAAAGCCGTTGTGGAAGATGGCTGGCTTGTTGCCAAGGATACAACACTGGGAGCTGACTGCGGAATAGGCATAGCCGCCTCCCTTGCAGTTCTTGAGGATGAGAATCTGAAACTTGGAAAGCTTGAGGCCATTTTCACCGTGAGCGAGGAAACCGCACTCGTTGGAGCAAATGCAATGGAAGCGGACTTCTTCTCAGGCAAGATTCTTATAAATCTTGATTCAGAGGATGAGGGCGAACTCTTCATAGGATGTTCAGGCGGAATAAGGACAATGGGTACATTCACATACACCACCTATCCGGCAACTGATGAGTACGTGAAGTGCGAGTTCAAGATTCATGGGGCTCAGGGCGGTCACAGCGGTGATGATATAGACAAGAACAGGGCAAATGCAGTGAAACTTCTCGGCAGATTCCTCGTGAAACTCATAAACAGGTTTGATATTGAACTTTACGAGATAGGCGGTGGAAACAAGGACAATGCCATTGCCCGCGAAGCTCACGCCGTTATTGGATTCCCTAGGAGAAACAGCAAGGCCATTCTTCGAATCTGGAAGGATTTCGTTGCGGAAATGAAGTTTGAGTACAAGTCGAGCGATGCCGGTGTTGACGGCTTTGCAGGAGAGCTTGGAATCAAGGATGTGAAAAGCGGCCGAATGGTGGGCAGTCCTAAGAAATTCGTTGATCCTTTCACGGCAAACAACGTGATCCGTACTCTTGCAGGCATGCCTCACGGAGTCATTGCAATGAGCAACGATATCAAGGGACTTGTTGAAACTTCAACAAACCTTGCAAGTGTAAAGATGCTTCCAAGAAATAAGATAGCAATTGAGACAAGCCAGAGAAGTTCTTTGGATCATATGATCACAACCGTTTCAGAACAGGTTGAGGCTGTGTTTGACCTGGCTTGTGCCGATGTCAAACGTTTCGGACGCTATCCTGGCTGGCAGCCGAAGCTCGAGTCCGACATTCTTGAAATAACCAAAGCCTCATACAGGAAGCTGTTCGGTAACGAGCCTGTGGTAAGGGCAATCCACGCCGGACTGGAGTGCGGCCTGTTCCTCAACAAGATGCCGGATCTTGATATGATTTCATTCGGTCCTACATTGCGCAGCGTTCACGCTCCTGGTGAGAAACTCAATCTGGCCACATTGGACAAGTTCGTTGTGCTGCTTGAGGATGTTGTCAAATCAGTGAAATAGGATGGGCAAGGTCATTATATTTTCAGCGCCTTCGGGCTCGGGAAAAAGTACCATTGTAAACCATCTTCTTGGCAAATTCAACAAGCTGGAACTCTCCATTTCCGCCACCAGCCGCGCACCAAGGGGCCAGGAGCAGAACGGACGTGAATATTATTTCATTTCCGCAGAGGAATTCGAGAAGAGGATAGCACAGGACAGGTTCGTTGAGTATGAGCAGGTTTACAAGGGAACATATTATGGAACACTGAAGGATGAGCTTGAGAGAATATGGTCCGCTGGTCATATAATAACATTTGACGTTGACGTTAAAGGCGGTGTGAATCTCAAGAGAATCTTCGGAAATGACGCTCTCTCAATCTTCATTCAGGCTCCTTCCATAGAGGAACTGCACAGACGTCTTGTTGCCCGTGCAACCGATTCTGAAAAGGCCATTGAGGAACGTGTTGCCAAGGCCGCGGAGGAAATGAAGTACGCTCCTATGTTCGACAGGATCATAATCAACGATGAACTTGACAAGGCCTTTGAGTGCGCCGATTCACTCATTGAGGAATTCATAAGGAAATAGAGGAATTTGAAAAGGATAGCTTTATATTTCGGATCTTTCAATCCCTTCCACTATGGGCACAGAGCCGTAGCGGAGGGGATTTCCGCTTCAGGACTCGTTGACGAGCTCTGGTTCGTGCTTTCACCCAAGAGCCCTTTCAAGGAGGAGAACGTTCTCTCGGACCCTTACAGACGCCTGCACGAGCTGGAGGAGTCGCTTGCACAAAGCAATGGCTTCAACTGGAGGATTTGCGACATTGAGTTCCATCTGCCTTCTCCGCTATATACCTGGAACACTCTGGAGGCACTGTCCACCAGTCATCCTGACTGCGAGTTCAGCATAGCCATGGGAGCCGACAATCTTCTCTCACTCGAGCGATGGTACCGGGGAAGAGACATCATGTCCGCCTACAGGCTGATAGTGTATCCAAGGCCCGGGTCCGATATCGGAAAATTCTTCAGATATGCATCCGGCCCGGACGGCAGACCTCTGGCTCAGAAGCATCAGGACGCATTGGAAAGTGAATATTCATTCAAGGAACTGGTGATACTAGCAGATGCGCCTCAGAACGACATATCTTCTACAAAAATCAGGGAACATAATTGTTCTCAGTGATATTTTTTTTACTATTTTTGCACCCGGAAATTTAAAGACTAATACTTTTTTATCATGGTTTCTTACAAAGATTTGGGCCTGGTGAACAGCAGAGATATATTCGCCAAGGCAGTTGACGGCGGTTATGCCATTCCTGCATTCAATTTCAATAACATGGAGCAGCTCCAGTCAATTATTCAGGCTTGCGTTGAAACAAAATCTCCGGTTATACTGCAGGTAAGCAAAGGCGCAAGGAATTATGCAAATCAGACATTGCTCAGATATATGGCTCAGGGAGCGGTTGAATATGCAAAGGAACTCGGATACAACATTCCTATCGTACTTCACCTTGATCACGGTGATTCCTACGAACTCTGCGTATCATGCATAGAACTCGGCTTTTCTTCTGTAATGATTGACGGCAGCAGCCTTCCATACGATGAGAACGTTGCTCTCACAAGAAAGGTTGTTGAGTATGCTCACAAGTACGATGTTACCGTTGAGGGTGAACTCGGAGTGCTCGCAGGCGTTGAGGATGAGGTAAGCGCAGAAAGCCATA
Organism: Candidatus Egerieousia sp.; assembly: GCF_056211015.1. Lineage (NCBI taxonomy): Bacteria > Pseudomonadati > Bacteroidota > Bacteroidia > Bacteroidales > Candidatus Egerieousia > Candidatus Egerieousia sp. The sequence goes on along the minus strand of NZ_JBAELF010000041.1, from coordinate 75,479 downwards.
CATATACAAGACCTGAGGACGTTGAGGACTTTGTAAAGAAAACAGGCGTTGATTCGCTCGCAATTTCAATTGGAACAAGCCACGGTGCATTCAAGTTCAAACCTGGTCAGAAACCTCAGATCAGACTTGATATCCTTCACGAGATAGAGAAGAGAATCCCTGGATTCCCAATCGTTCTTCACGGTTCTTCAAGCGTTCCACAGGACATAGTTGCACAGATCAACCAGTACGGCGGAGCTCTCAAGGATTCAATAGGTATTCCTGAGGAGCAGTTGAGAGAAGCTGCAAAATCAGCGGTATGCAAGATAAACATTGACTCCGACGGCCGTCTTGCAATGACAGGTGCAATCCGCAAGGTATTCGTTGAGAAACCTGCAGAGTTTGACCCTAGGAAGTACCTCGGACCCGCAAGAGACGCTCTCAAGGCTCTTTACATGCATAAGGTAAGAAACGTGCTCGGTTCAGAGAACAAGGCGTAATTTCTGCCAATTTGTCTTAATATTGCTATGGCAAGCAATTTGTTGTTGTGCCATAGCAATTTTTAATTTTTTCAATATGAACTTTGATAAGAACGGAAATATGGTTTCTGATGCTCCGCAAGTAGCGGAAAATGCTGTGGAAAATGTGGCTGTGGAGGCGCAGGAGCAGAAGGAAGCTGTGAATACAGAAAAGAGTGCGAAGAAAAAGAGTCCTCAGCAGAGATTCAAGCAGATGGCAAGGGATGTTGAGCAGAGCAGGAAGGAATTGAAGGAACTATCGGCCAGGTTGGCGGAAGTTGAGGGAGCCAAGAAGACTCTGGAGATTGCCGAGGCTGAAAGAAAGGCAAAGGTGGAGGAGCTGGAGGCCAAGCTTGCGGCAGCGCATCAGACTTACGAACTTGCCAATGACAACTATACAAGGCTCAACGCCGAGTTCGACAACTATCGCAGGCGCACAGCAAAGGAAAAACTCGAGTTGAGGGAGACCGCAAGCGAGGATATCATCAAAGGAATGCTTCCTGTACTTGACGACTGCCTGCGAGCCCTTGACGTTCTGCGCTCTTCCGATGCAGCTGAGGCTGCAATAGAAGGGACACAGCTCATTTACAACAAATTGTGGAAGTATCTGAGCGAGAAGGGCCTCTCGGAAATCGAGGCTGTTGGTCAGGAACTCAACACCGATTTCCACGAGGCTGTGGCTCAGTTCCCTGTTGAGGACCATGCTAAGAAAGCAAAGATCATTGACGTTGCCCAGAAAGGATATATGCTTGGCGGCAAGGTTATTAGATATGCAAAGGTTGTAGTTGGCATCTGATTTTGGAACTTTGACTTATGGCAGAGAAAAGAGATTATTACGAGGTCCTTGGCGTTACCAAACAGTCAACTGCGGATGAGATAAAGAAGGCCTACAGAAAGCTGGCAATGAAGTATCATCCGGACAGGAATCCTGGTGACAAGGAAGCCGAGGAGAAATTCAAGGAAGCGGCTGAAGCATATTCGGTGCTCAGCGATCCTGACAAGAAACAGAAATATGATACGTACGGCTTTGCCGGCGTGAACGGCGGAGCAGGCGGATTCGGCGCAGGTGGATTCTCAATGGATGACATCTTCAGCCAGTTCGGAGACATATTCAGCGGGTTCGGATTCGGCGGATTCGGCGGCTTTGGCGGTGGCGGCGGATCAAGAGGCAGGGGAGTGTCAAAAGGTTCGAACATAAGGATAAGGGTGAAGGTCACTCTGGCAGACGTTGTTCGCGGCGTTGACAAAAAGGTGAAGATAAACAAGGAGGTATGCTGTCCTGAATGTGCCGGACGCGGAGCAAAGAGCGAGGCCGATATCAAGACTTGTGACAAGTGCGGTGGACGCGGCGTTGTTGCGCAGGTTGCACAGACAATATTCGGTACAATGCAGACCCAGACCACCTGCCCTAAATGCGGCGGCAAGGGAACAATGATTGCCAATCCTTGCGCCAAGTGCAAGGGAACAGGCGCCGTCAAGGGCGAGGAGGAGATTTCGTTCAACATACCTGCGGGCGTTTCCAACGGAATGCAGCTCAATGTTCCCGGCAAGGGAAATGCAGCGCATAACGGCGGCGTGAACGGCGACCTCATTGTGCTTATTGAGGAGGAACCGGGCAAGGAACTGCAAAGGGATGAGAACGATCTGGTTTACACTTTGTTCATAAGCGTACCTGATGCCGTGATGGGCACAACGGCGGAAGTTCCCGGCGTTGACGGCAAGCTCAGGATAAAGATTGAACCTGGCACTCAGAGTGGAAAGATGCTCAGGTTGCGCGGAAAGGGTATTCCTGTCCTTAACGGTTACGGTGCGGGAGACCTTCTGGTTTACGTTCAGGTATGGACCCCGAAAGTTATTTCATCGGAGGAGAAACAAATGATGGAAAAGTTGAGAAATTCACCTAACTTTGCACCTAAGCCAACATCCGCCGAGAGGAACTTTTTTGACAGAATAAAGCATCTTTTCAACGGCTGATGAATTTAAACAAGCCTTGAACAATGACAAGATATAATAAACATAGAATGAGACAATTGCTTGGGACTTCCGCAATTGTCTTTTCTCTTTTATGCTCGTCCGCAGGCGTCCTGAACGCACAGGAAAGCACCGACAGCAGCAGATCTGCTGATTTTTCCTACCCGCTGGACGTTCAGCCAATGAGCCTGAGCGGCAACTACGGCGAACTCAGACTCAACCATTATCACGGAGGCGTTGATTTCCGCATAGGCGGAGTGGTGGGCGCACCTGTATATGCTTCCGATAGCGGATATGTTTCAAGAATATCGGTTTCCGCATCCGGGTACGGTAACTGCCTGTATCTCACGCATCCTAACGGCTTTGTCACCGTATACGGTCATCTGAATGCATTCGAGAAGAATATTGCACAGTATGTGGAGCAGATGCAGTATGAGAAGGAGTCATTTTCGGTTGACCTTGAATGCACGCCGGATCAGTTCCCTGTGAAGAAAAGGCAGAGAATAGCCTTTGCCGGCAATACCGGAGCATCCGGAGGTCCTCATCTTCATTTCGAGGTGCGCGATGCAGAGTCAAACGTCCCTCTTTCGTTCATGGAAAGGGGTTACATTACAATGGATGACAGCACGGAGCCGAACATAGCGCCGCTCCGCGTATATGGCTGGTATTCGCTTGAGGGTGTTCCTCAGACCTTTGAAATACCCGCAGGTCAGGACGTGGTGCAGGTTCCCGAACATTCATACATCGGTATCAATTCAATTGACCATATTGAGGGCAGCTACTCCAAATTCGCCGTAATGCGTTACAAGGCTTACCTTGACAATGAGCTGTTCTACGATTATTCAGTGGGGGAGGTGCCTTTCGAGCAGGGACGCTACATAAATTCCATCATAGATTACAGGACCAGGGTAAGGAAAGGAGCGAACTTCGTGAAAACCTGGGTTGAGGAAGGGAATGCCCTTTCGGATCATATATCTTTCACCGGCGATGGTCTGGTCACCCTTTCCGATACACTTGTGCATACAGTTACGGTTGAGTGCACGGACTGGGCCGGCAATACCGCTACAAGGACAGTCAAAGTGCAGAGGAACGATGCAAAGTACGAGAGCAGGCTGAGCAAGAAACCGGAAGGCAAGTACATGAACTGGGCGCTCGACAATATATTCCAGGATGAGAATCTCAAGCTCGTGATTCCTGCAGGTTCGCTTTACAGTTCCATATTCTTCAAATATATGCCTGAGCATAGCATTACGCTTGGTGGTAAGAAGGAGAAGAAAACCATCAGGGTATATGGTGTGCATAACAATGAAATAGCCCTTCACAGCGGTGCAACCTTGTATATCAAGTACAACGGCAGTGAGGAGAACAAGTCAAAGGCGTTGATAGCCCTGTGTTCCGGCGGCTCTTTCAGATGCGTTGGAACGGAAGTGGTTTCATTGGATTCGCTGTCGGGTGACTGGCTCAAAGGACATATAGGATCATTCGGAAACTATACCGTGGTATATGACACCCAGGCTCCGAACGTGAAACTGAAACTGGCCAACGGGGCCGCTCTCAAGGCCGCTTCCTTCTCGTTCACGATGGGTGACAATCTTTCCGGAATAAAGAGATACAGGGTTGAGATAGACGGGCATTGGGTTCTTGCCAGGTATGACTTGAAGTATGCCAGAGTCACGGTTCCGCTCAAATCTGCAAGAATCAAGAAGGGAATCATGCACGAATGTATCATAACGGTTGAGGACAACAAGGGTAATGTACGAACGGTCACCAGAAAATTCAGGTGGTAAAAATCATATCATTATGACAAACAAAGCTATTCTTTCAAACGGACGCGAGCTTTCAATAGAAGAGGGTATAAATGTGCTGGGCCTTATGAGCGGCACCTCGCTCGACGGTCTTGACCTCTGCCTTGTGAACTTCAAGTATGTTAACGGCAGATGGCAGTATTCAATCATCAAGGCGGAGGACGAGAAATATCCTCAGGAACTTCACGAGAAGCTGGCAAGCGCCCAGGACATGAACGCCGAGGAGTACGCCTGCCTTCATACAGGTTACGGAATGTACCTGGGAGCGCGCGTGAAAGCTTTCATAGAAAGGAATTCGCTTGAAGGGAAGGTTGACCTTGTGGCATCACACGGCCAGACAGTATTCCATCAGCCAAAGGTTTCTTTCCACTGCGATGGTGTTCCATCATACGGCTGGACAGGCCAGATAGGCTGCGGAGCCGGAATTGCGGCGGTGAGCGGAGTTGATTGTGTCTGCGATTTCAGGACAACCGATGTGGCTTTCGGAGGTCAGGGCGCACCACTGGTGCCGGTAGGGGACAGGAATCTTTTCACCGATTTCGATTTCTGCCTTAACATTGGCGGTTTCTCCAATATTTCCTTTGACAACGGAAGCAGCAGGAGCGCATTTGATATATCGCCGGTGAATTACGTGCTCAATCATTATGCTGGAACAATAGGACTCGATTACGACAAGGACGGTGCACTGGCACGCTCAGGAAAGGTCTGCAAGGAACTTTTTGATGCCCTGAACGCACTTGATTACTACAACACCTCGGGTCCGAAGTCACTTGGCAGGGAGTGGGTGGAGCAGAACATCTTCCCTCTGGTTGAGAGTTACGGTCTTGAACTCAAGGACGCAATGGCCACTTATACCGAGCATGCCGCATGGCAGGTTGCAAGGACGGTGAAGAAATATTCCGGAGCCATCGCTGTAAAAGATGAGAGAATGAGGATGCTGGTTACAGGCGGTGGTGCTTTCAACAAGTATCTGGTTGAGAGGATGGCGGCTCTGGCTCCTGAGTGTGAGTTCATTGTGCCCGACGCTCTTACAGTATGTTTCAAGGAGGCCCTGATATTCGCTTTCCTCGGTGCTCTGTATGCATTCAACATTCCGTCCTGCCTTTCAAGCGTAACAGGAGCCCGCGTTTCAAACATAGGAGGTGCTCTCTACAAGGCCGGTTATTAATTGATTATAAATAATTTAAATATCATAGAGATGAAAACTTTGAAAAACCTTTTGCTGATTGCAGCTGTAGCGGTTCTGGCAGCATGCAATGAGAATGTACCATCGCCGGTGGATACTCAGTCACTTGATATCATGATGAATGAGAGAATCTCCGCTGATGAGCCTGGTGCCGCTGTGCTGGTAATGTACGGTGACAGCGTTATCTTTGAGAAGGGCTACGGCCTTGCCGACCTGAACACCAAGGCTCCTATCGATGCCAACACTTTCTTCAACATTGCATCAATGTCAAAGAAGTTCACCGCTGTTGCAATAATGCAGCTGGTTGAGCAGGGCAAGCTCAGCCTTGACGATGCGGTAAGCAAGTATTACCCTGAGTACATGTCTTCAATGTGGGGGAAAATCAAGATTCACCATTTGCTTTCACATGGTTCCGGAGTGCCTGACAAAAGGGGTTACATTCCACTGGAAGAGAGAATTATGGGAGAGGATTCCCTGGCAATGAGATACCTTTCTGAACTCGATACATTGAACTTTGAGCCTGGCCAGGGTTATGAGTACATGAATCCTACATACGTGATGCTCGGCGACATTGTAACAAGAGTCACCGGACAGGACTTTACTCAGTATGCCTGCGAGAACATTTTCCGCCCATCAGGAATGGAGAAGACAATGTATTATTTCCCGAACTGCGACAGCATAATCCCTAATGCCTCCCACGGATACGAGCTTGATTCAGCCGGTGAATACAAGGAGTGCGACTACGGCGAGGAGACTTTCTTTGCCACACGTCCGGATGGCGGCGTTTACACTTCAGTTGCAGAGTATTCGAACTGGATGAGGGAGCAGACAAAGATGCGCGCCGGTTTGAGCAAGGTGCTCAGCAGCGAGTCACTTGCTTTGGCCCAGACAGCAAAGAACCATATTGAGGACAATCCTGCATACATTGACTACTGCTATGGCTGGATAGTTGAATCAAAGGACGGACAGCCTTGGGTGGTATACCATTTCGGCGGTAACGGCGGTTACAGGACCTGGGGCGCTTACTATCCTCAGAAAAACGTTTACGTAATGGTGTTTGCGAACAGAGCTGATTTCAATACACAGCTGTTCAAGGAGCAATTTGAAAAACTTTTGAAATAAAGTTTGCAAAGCGCTGAAAAGTTTATATCTTTGCAGTCCCAAAAAGAATGCAACCTCTTATGTGGTGCAGCTGTGGCGCCCTAAAGATATTCTTGATGAGCGTGTTTGAGCACCGGAAACAAAACATAACGTTGCCTTAATTTTTAAAACAATGGATTTGATTAAGATCGCGCAGGAAGCTTGCGCATTAGGTGAGAAGAAAGTTTACCCTGTATTCAAGGCAGGTGACACTATCACAGTAACCTACAAGATTAAAGAGGGTGATAAGGAAAGACTCCAGAAATTCCGTGGTACAATTATCCAGATCAACGGTGAGGGTGCAACAAAGACTTTCACAATCAGGAAGATTTCAAACGGCGTTGGCGTTGAGAGAATTTTCCCATTCCAGTCACCATTCATTGATTCAATAGAGGTCAACAAGGTAGGTAAGGTAAGAAGAGCTAGAATCTACTTCCTGAGAAAACTTACCGGAAAGAAGGCTAGAATCAAGGAGAAAGGATTTACAGGTAAAGCTGAGTAATAAACTCAGCATCCGGCCCCTTAGCTCAACTGAATAGAGCATTTGACTACGGATCAAAAGGTTGTGGGTTTGAATCCCGCAGGGGTCACTTCCCAAAAACCATTCAGTAACTGAATGGTTTTTTCTTTTATTGGGGCTCTGCCCCAAACCCCGCTGCACCGCTCCCGGGCTATACCGAACTTGCTGCTTCCCGCAACTCTTCGCTGGCATTTCTCATGTTTTCGCATTCCAGCAAGTTCGCGCCCTCCGCTAGGCCGCTGATGCGGCCGTTTTCCTCGAGGACAAGACATATACCGCTCGAGGGATGTGTGAGCCTATACAGAAAATTTATTATCTTTAATGCTGCAATGCATGCAAAGGAAACTTAAAGGTACACGATTCACGATGATATTCATTAACAAACAAATTAATATGCTATGTTAAACAAAACAATCTTTGCAACCATTGCAGCACTCTTGCTGATTGCCTGCAATGAACCTACAGAAGAGGTATCAAAATATGCTCAGGACACTTTCACAGCCGATGACGGCACGGAAATCACATTCACATACTACGGTCATGCCTCAATTGGAATAGAAGCCATGGGCAAGCACATATATGTGGACCCGGTGGGAGAGAATATTGACTGGGAAGGAGAGCCTAAGGCCGATCTTGTGCTCATCACCCACGACCATTACGACCATCTTGACACCAACGCCGTGAAGATTCTTACCGGAAAGGCAGATGGATTCACGAAACTGGATGTATCCACGGTCATTGACCCGTTCGATAAGGTTTCAATCGAGGCAGTCTCTGCATATAACATCAGCCCGGACCAGCTTGATTTCCATCCGAAGGAGAGGGGGGATGTTGGCTATATCATTAATATTGCCGGCATGCGCACATACGTATCAGGAGACACCGAGGACAATGAGGACGTTCTTACCATAAAGGACATAAACATTGCCTTTGTATGCTGCAATAAGCCATATACAATGAACGTTGATCAGTGCCAGAAAGTGGTGAAGGCCATCAAACCTGAAGTGTTCATCCCATACCATTACGGCGGAACCGATGTTCCTACGGACCTTGATGCCCTTCAGGATTCCCTCAAGGATGTGACAAAGGTTCTCATCAGACCGCTTGAATAGTTAATATGATACGCAAAGCAGGCATAGAAGATATCCCCGCAATCCGCAAAATGGCGGATGTGGCGTTCCGCAGAACCTACGCAAGCATCCTCTCCCCGGAACAGATGGACTATATGATGGACTGGATGTATTCACAGGAAAGCCTGCTGAACCAGATGACTTCCCTCGGTCATATCTTCTACCTCGATGGTGAAAAAGGCTATGTCTCCTTCCGTTTTGAAAGGCAGCTCGATGACGGAACCAAGCTTTTCCATCTTGAAAAACTTTACGTCCTGCCAGAGTACCAGCGAACCGGCCTGGGACTTCTCCTTTTCAACAAGGTTGTGGAGAGCGTAGAGCAGATTGCCGGCGGCCCCGCCCGCATTGAACTCAACGTGAACAGATACAACAGTGCAGTGAGCTTCTACGAGCACCTGGGCATGCACAAAGCCAGGACCGGCGACTTTCCCATAGGCCACGGCTACTTCATGAACGACTACATCATGGCAATGGACCTGTAGGATTGCTTTTATTCAAACAGCTGTTCGGCTGTGATTTCGTTGTCAACAATACTATTGTGTATTCCTTCGGCTACACCGTATGTTGTAATGAATGTGCTGACAAGCCCTTTTGAAGAGGTGTCAATGTCTCCAAACAGCAACTTCCTCTCCAACAAACGATTATGATAGTCACCGGTAATCGTATATCTGGTTTTTGAGAATTTTATCTCACATAAGTTAATCAGATGGTCCGCCCTGTCAATGACAAGATCAATCTGTGCGCCTTTCTTTCCAGTCTCCTTGTTCCCGTAATACCTCCAGGAGGATGCGGATGTGGCAATACCCTCTATGCCCAATGCCTTTTTAATTTGAGGCAGGTGGGTCAGGCAAACAAGTTCGAAGGAACGCCCTTGCCAGGATTCCAGAGACTTGCCGGTAATGTTATGTGTCCACCAGAGTTCATCTTTGCCGTCGTTCTCTCTGAGAAACTTGTAGTAGAACAGAGTGTAGAAGTCAACAAGACGATAAATCGTTCCTTTGCTTTTGTTGCCGTATTGAGTATAGGAAATGATGAAGTCACATCTCTCAAGATTCTTGAGAATTATTGTCAATCTATCGCCTTCAATCTTGAGAGCTTTGGAAACCTCTGTATATGTATATCCGTCCTTATTGTTATAAAGCAGGTTCACCACATCGAGATACCTCTTGGAATTGGTGAAAATCGCATTGTACAATTCATCAAACTCAGCACGTAACACACCGTTCTTGCGGAAAAAGAGCCGGTCAATGTTCTCAGCTATGCTTTCCTTGGGATTGAGGAGACTGAGATAAAACGGAACGCCACCCATAATCATGTACAGTTGGAGAATTTGATACGTATCCCATATTATTTTTCTGCTATGCAGGTATTCCCGTGTCTGTTCCAGCGTAAACGGCCGAACATAAATATGGTTGGTGATTCTGGCATGCAAGCCGCCGGGGTTATCAACCAATTTATCCATCATCCAGGATGACGCTGAACCACTGGCAATGAACACAATGTCATCACGCCTTGCTCCCCATCCATTCCAGAACGTTTCCAAACCTTCCACGAACTCGGACTGAGGGGTGTCTATCCAAGGCATTTCGTCTATAAAGATTATCTTCTTGCGGTTCTTTGGGAGAGTATCAATATATTCCTCCAATGCATCAAAAGCATCGGACCAGTCAGCAAACTTAGGCATAGCCTCCAATCCGGCAGCCTGCTTCAGCGCTTTGGCAAACCCGCGCAACTGCTTTTCCTTGCTCAACTTGTGACCGCCAACATACGAGAAATCATAGTTCCGATTGAAGAAACTGTCAACGAGGAAAGTCTTGCCTACACGACGCCGTCCATATACAATAACAAACTCCGACCTGTCTGACTCCACGCACCTGCGCAGCTCAGCCATCTCATTCTCTCTACCTATAATCTTTTGCATATAACAATGTTTTGTTTTGCAAATATACGAGCTTTTTGTACTAAATGTGCTAAATTTTCATAGATTTAGTACAAAAAGCTGGTATATTTGTTCTGATCCGGCGATGGCGCTTCAGATATTCCGAACAGTTCCACATTTTATCAGCCAATTCGGTTTTGCAATACTATTGTTTGAATTGCAAAAATCTTTATTTATATTTGCATAGATAGCATTTTACGGCTAATTACATGTTATAAGATGTTACTGCCGCATTTTGCCATGAGTCGGGGAGAAAACTTAACTTCAACATATCCAAAATAGTCTCAGCAAAAAGATATTGGATAGATATATTTGAAGAAGAAGAGACCGCACCACAAAGCGGTTTATATCTGTTTACGTGTTCAGGCGATAATCATTTGATAACCGAGTTGTATCATTTGAACCAAGGTGAACGATATTATAAGTATTTTGAGGGTGAATATTCCCATATGAATGGTTGGTTTGAAGTTATTCCTCTTGCATACCATTGTGTCAGTGATTATGAAGCAGATACACTCAATTCTGGAGGGCCCGCAATGTCAGAAGAATTGAATTATCCACATATTCCATACACTGAAGCAAATCATAGAATTCATTGGGAACTCTATCATAAAGCGCATTCTGAAGTTCAGGGAACAATTCGTTAAGGTTTATTGAAGAACGTTGATTATGGAGAGAAAAGAAATTGCGCCCGTTGGAACCGATACATTGTTTGAGAATATTTCCGGTACAGTATATCGGAAATTAACAATGCCCCTGCAGAGCCTGACAGGCAGTTCTATGGGCTATCGCTGTGCCAGGTGATTTTAGGTTCAGGCAAAACAGACTTCGGTGGAAGAAAAGGGTTGTTTGCTTGCCTATCGCCGGTGAAAAATGGTGGATAATGACTACCTTTCCTCTATTAATCAAGTGTGAACTTCCCCTTTTAGGGAAGGCTACAAAAAGGGGAAGTTCATAATAGTATTTTGGGTTTATAGAGGGTGAGGCAAGAGAAAATTCTGCATAATACTATCATATAATAAAATGTTTCACTATATTTGTAATATTATATGATAGTCATGAAACGTTCAAAAAGTAAATTGCTGCCTATGCCTGTACAGCAGAAACTTTCTGTTGTAGGCGAGCAAATCAAACTGGCCAGATTGCGCCGCAAACTCACAATAAAGCAGATTGCGAACCGGGCCACATGTTCCGAACTTACCGTCATAAGAATTGAGAAAGGCAATTCAGCCGTGTCCATCGGTGCCTACATCCGAGTCCTGTATGGTCTCGGTTTGGCAGATGATATCCTTCATCTTGCAGGTGATGATCTGGTGGGCAGAAGTTTGGAAGATGCTAGACTGATGAACCAAAAAAAGAAGAAGGAGGAAGAATATGATTTCGATTGATGTATATGGCGCATTTGACTTTACTGACAATGAGATTAAAATAGGTGTGCTTTCATTTGAACGCATAAAAGGTTCGGCAACGTATATATTTGAATACAATCCTGAATTCCTTAACAATTATCCAAATCTTAATCTCAGCGTTGATATCGGATTGTTCCAGGGACCGCAATCTGTTAAGGACAACATCTTCTCAATGTTTGGAGATGCTTGTCCTGACCGATGGGGGCGGGCACTCATAGACAAGCGCGAAATACTCCAGTCGGAAGACAGGAAGACAGCTCCGAGGAAGTTCGTACAATTCGATTATATGGTACGTCTTGATGACAGGACAAGAATGGGTGCGCTCAGGTTCCGCCATAATGGCAAACTGATAGGAAATGACTTGGCTGCACCGATACCCATAACCGCAGATCTCGAAACCCTGATAATGGAGTCACAAGCTTATGAGAATGCATTGAAAAGAGGAAATGTGCCTGACAAGAAATGGATTCTCAACCTATGCGCTCCGGGCTCCTCCCTCGGCGGTGCGAGGCCGAAAGCAAATATCATTGACAACGGGGAACTCTACATCGCAAAATTTCCGTCGATAGAGGACGATTATGATATTGCCCTATGGGAGCAGTTCGCAAGTCTTCTGGCCCGAAAAGCGGGAATCATTGTGCCGGAAACTAAAATCGTGAAATTGCCATCGTACAGCCACCATATCTTTCTTTCCAAAAGATTTGACAGGGACAAAGACAGGAGGATTCATTATGCTTCGTCCTTGACATTGACAGGACTCAAGGATGGTTGCGGAGCAAATACGAATAATGGATATATAGACATAGTAAACGCCATGATAAGCAACAATAATGTCATTGATCTTCACGGAAATCTGACGGAACTGTTTAGACGTGTCGTTTTCAATGTGGCTATCGGAAACAGTGACGACCATTTCAGGAATCACGGATTCTTGCTCACCAAGAGAGGCTGGACGCTTTCACCGGCTTTTGATATGAATCCGTCAAACAGCCTTTTTCAATCATTGCTGATTACACCAACAACCAACAAAGCTTCCATAGATGAACTCCTGAAGGCATCGGATTACTTCTTTATTGATAAGGCTGATGCGAATGCTATTGTTGATGAGGTGAAAAATGCAGTTTCAGGATGGAGGGCAATAACCCGGCAGTTAAATATACCGAAATCAGAATGGATGCGATTCTCTAAAAGATTTGATATGTTCTGCATGCCAAGAACAACGATCGGCAGGCCCTTCTGAGGCCTATCGCTGTGCCAGGTGATTTCGGTTTCGCTAGAACAGGCTTCGGCGGAAGAAAAGGGTTGTTTGCTTGCCTATCGCCGGTGAAAAATGGTGAATTATGACTACCTTTACACTATGAAACGTTTCCTTCTGGTTTTTATGTTGTCTCTGCTGCCTGTTTTCGGCATGGCGCAGAAGTTTCCTGTAAAGGTGGTGGGCGTGTCGGACGGGGACACCTTCACCGGGCTGAACAGGGACAAGCTGCAGATAAAGTTCAGGATATATGGCATTGATGCGCCTGAGAAGCGGCAGGCTTTCGGGAAGAAGTCCAAGGAGTATCTGTCGCAGCTGATCTTTGGCAAGGACATTGTGGTTGATGTGCAATCCCAGGACGGGTGGGGCAGATATATAGCTTATGTTTACACTGGCGATGGTGAAGATGTATCTCTGCTGATGATCAGGTCGGGGTTCGCCTGGCATTTCGCCAAGTACGACAGCACGCAGAAGTACATTGAGGCTGAGGCTTACGCCAGGTCACAGCGCAGGGGCTTGTGGCAGGACAGAAACCCTGAGGCACCCTGGGAGTTCAGGAAGAAGAAATAGGTCTGCAATTTATTGACTTCATTACTATGAAAACAGCGGCTAAGAGAATCATTGATTTTGACGGATGGAACAGGAAGGATTACTATGCGTTCTTCGGGAATATGCCGGATCCTTTCTTCGGCCTCACGGTGAAAGTTGATTTCAGCAACTGCTACAGGAAGGCGAAGGCGGAGGGTAAATCATTTTTCCTGTATTCGCTTCACGGGATACTTAAAGCGCTCAATTCCATACCGGAATTCCGTTACAGGATAGAAGACAGGCATGTGGTGCAATATGATTACGTTGGCGCCAGCCCTACTATTGCAAGTGAAGACGGTTCATTCGGTTTTGCCTATTTTGATTGGTATGAGAATCTGGATCAGTTCGTGGAGGCTGCAACAGCGGAGATTGAACGTGTAAAGAATGCTTCCGGGCTGAGTATCAACGAGAACGAAGGACGTAATGATATCATTTATTTCACATCCATTCCATGGGTTGATTTTACCAGTATCAAGCATGCAGGAGGGCATCAGCCTGGAGACAGCATCCCGGAAATCGCAGTCGGGAAATTGCACGAGGAAAACGGCAGAATGATGATGAGCGTTTCTGTAGAGGTCAATCATGGCCTTGCCGACGGCCGTCATATAGGATTGTTTGTAGATGCTCTGGCAAATGTTTTTTGATGTGAAATAGCTTTCTGAATTTTTGTTAGAAAAATCTGTCAGTCGTTGCTGCCGCCGAAGTAGTCTTCTATGTCGTGGAAGTCTATGTGGCTGAAGTTGCCTTTGGGACCATCGTAGTAGTCGTAGAAGTCCTTGTAATCTTCTTTGGAGAACTTGTCAATGAGTCTGTTTTCCTCTGAACCTTCCAGAAGTACTTTGTGAATACGTTCCCTGGTATCTGCCGGAGGAATGAACACGGGCTGGTCACGCTGCAGTCTGTCCAGACCTAAACGGTGCCTCTCTTCCGGAGTCATCAGTTCGTAATAGCTTTTTCCCGGCTGTCTGTTTTCCCATTCTCGCCGCTGCCTCTCCTGGGAAACATTGTCTGCAATGCGTAGTACCAGAGCCAGCACTACCGGAAAACTCAGGAAGAGAATCCAGAATGCTTTGGCTTTGAAATCATTATCGGGTTTTCTGGTCTTTGGCATAGGACGCAAGTGGTTGTTTTACAGTTTCTTCAATATTTTTGTGCGTTTGAGCGGGCAGGTGCATTCCTGCGGATTACCTTTCCTTTGAGGGCACCGGTGTAGCGGTCGTGGTCTATGGTTATGGTGCCGTTCACAATCACGTACTGGAAGCCTGTGGCCATGTTCTTGGGCGATTTGAATGTAGCGTTGGCACGAATTTCCTCCGGCTTGAAGACAAGAATGTCCGCGTATGCGCCGGCTGCAATCCTGCCGCGGTCATTCAGTCTGTAAGTTTCTGCAACAAGACCGGTGCTGCGGTGTATCATGTCACCAAGGCTTATCACTTTTTCCTTCATCACGTATTTCTGAATCTTCTCGGCGAATGAGCCGGCAGGCCTTGGATGACCTCCGAAATCACCGCCATCGGTACAGTTCATAACCCATGGCTGCTTCATGAAGTTGGCAATGTCCGCTTCGCACATTATAAAGGTTGCCAGCCCTGCACCGCCTTTTCTGGCCAGAGCGATTGTGGCGTCAAGAGGGCTGAGCCCCATTTCGCGGGCCACTTCCTCCAGAGTCTTCCCGTGATGTTTCCCGCTTGTGAACAATATGGTTTCAGCACCGCCGCGTTCAACTATGAGTCCGGCAACCTCCGCCTTTATCTTTTCACAGGTCAGTGAATCTTCCAGACGTTTCCTCAGACCTGCATTACCACCGTCGCGGCACCATGCAGGGAACAGGGCTGATGTCACACTTGTTCCTGAAGCCTGATAAGGATATTGGTCGGCCGTAACTTTCACACCCTCCTTCTGAGCCTTTTCAATCATTGCAATTATTGCATCGGACTGGCCCCAGACACTTTTCCCCAGACATTTTATGTGCGATATGTTCACCGGAACTCCTGCAACACGCCCTACATTGAGGGCCTCCTCTATGGAAGCCTGCAGGCCTATGCCATCCTTGTTCTCATTGCGCACATGCGTGGTGTAGATGCCGCCGTAAGGAGCCATGAACTTTGCCAGTTCATAAACCTCATCAATGGCAGCAAAACATCCAGGCACATAGAACAGACCGGTGGAGAGTCCGAAACTTCCGCTCTTCAGATCCTCTGCAAAGTACTCCTTCATTTTCTCCACTTCTTCCACTGTCGATAGTCTGGCAACTTCTCCCATAACCTTTCCTCTCAGAGTGCCGTGCCCGGTGAAGCTGGCAGTGTTGGGGCCTATGCCTTGCTGTTCAAGCTTTGCAAAATATTCTGAGAGAGGGTAGTGGCTGCTGCCACACATGCCCGTGAATACTGTGGTCACACCCATCCTCAGGTAGTTCTCATCGCTGCGTGTCTTGAGCAGGGTGCCTTCCTGATGCGAATGCGGGTCAATGAACCCAGGACAGACCACATAACCATCGGCGTGGATTATAGTATCTGCCTTGAACTTCTTTCCGGCCTTGCCTGCATATATGATGCGTTCTCCCTTGATTACCACATCGGCAACAACGGCTTCCTCTCCGCTGCCGTTGTAAACTGTTCCGCCTGAAATGATGATATCCGCTTTCTCCCTTCCTGAAAGAGGGAGGATGGTAAGAATCATAATGGCAGCGAGTGCCCATAATTTTCTGTTCATGGCAAAATGTCTCATATTAAACTTGTTCCAGATAGTTTACCTTCTTGTTATGTGAAATGGCGTATTCAATCTCGCTTCTTGTGCTGCTGCCAATGTAGCCGTTCACATTTATTACAAAAATCTCATCAGCCATATCAATCTTGCACTTGTGCATGTCGTCAAGCATTTCCTTTGTGCCCTCGGTCCACACCTCGTTATCACCGGAATGCCCGAAAAGACCTACACTTATTACAATATTGCCTTCAAGCGTGAGCCGTTTCTGAACCTCAAGGAACTGCTCTTTGAAGCGCGTGCTGCCGCAAAGGGTTATTACTTTGTATTTTCCTCGTTCCATAATCAGGTAGCAATTTCTGTCTCAAATTTAAGACTTCCTAATCACAAATCCTATCTGCCTGGCCATATTTCTATTGTTCCGGGTGCTGAGGCTGGCATTTTGCACCCCGATGGAGCCGGAAGTGCTGACCCGGGTGCAGAAACAGGCTTTTTGCACACGGATTGAGTCATAGTGAACATTAGTGGTGCACAACGGGAATTTATGGTACTCACGAACGGACGTTCCAGAACACTTGGGAGTGCTCGGATGAGAACGGGGCGCCTTTTTTCTGGGGGTGGTTCTCAGCATGCTGCGTGCAGCACATGTCTGGCAGAGACTGGTGAGTACCGGGCGTATTAGTAGAGGAGGAAGATGAGCAGCGGGGTGGGGATGCTGCCTCCCTGGTGTGTGTGGTTCTGTGCGGAGGCATTTGTTGCAAGGAGTGCAAGAAGAAACAGATTACTGTGAGATTTCTCCAAAGGTGAGTATGCCTATAACTGAAAAAGGACAGCGTTATGCTGTCCTCAATTATTGGTGCCCAGAACAAGACTCGAACTTGCATGCCCTAAACGAGCACTACCCCCTCAAAGTAGCGTGTCTACCAATTCCACCATCTGGGCGAAAAGCGTGTGCAAAGGTAGTGACATTTTTAAGAAATGCAAATTATTTTTCAAAAACTTTTGTAGAAATGCGTTTGAAAACATTTTTTGCAATATTGGCTCCGGTTTCGTAACTTTGAAAGATTTGAGTGGAACCGCACGAATTTCGGTGTCACAACATAGTTTGAAATCAAATAATAACGTAACAATATGGAAAACAAAAAAAATTATGCATTGCCAATAGCAATGATGTTCTGCCTGTTCTTCATGATTTCCTTCGTGACAGGCCTCCAGAACCCTATGGGTATCATTATCAAGGCGCAGTTCCATGCGAGCAATCTGGTTTCCCAGCTGGGTAACTTCGCCAACTTCATTGCATATGCGTTCATGGGTATTCCTGCTGGAATGCTTCTTACTAAAATCGGTTACAAAAAGACAGCTCTTGTTGCAATAGCCGTTGGATTCATTGGCGTGGCAATCACTTATTGCTCAGGTCTCATAGGTAACGCAAGCCCTGAGAACACATCAATGATTTTTGCAGTATATCTCATTGGCGCTCTGGTTTCAGGCTTCTCAATGTGTATGCTCAACACTGTTGTCAATCCAATGCTCAACACTCTGGGCGGTGGCGGAAACAAGGGCAACCAGCTCATTCAGTTCGGTGGTTGCTGCAATTCAGTGGGTGCTACAATAGTTCCAGTACTTGGCGGTTATCTCATTGGTGACATTGCCAATGCACAGATATCTTCAGCAACACCTGCAATGTTCATTGCAATGGGCATCTTTGCACTGGCATTCATTGTGCTTTCAACAATGAGCATCCCTGAGCCTTTCATTGTAAAGAACGAGAAGAAGGACGTGAACGACAAGCACAGTGCATGGAGCTTCCGTCATTTTGTTTTCGGAGCCGTTGCAATTTTCTTCTATGTAGGCATAGAGGTAGGTATTCCTAACATAGGCAACCTGTTCATGACAAACAGTCTTGGAATGGATGCAACAATAGCAGGCAGCATTGCCGGTACATACTGGTTCTGCATGCTTATTGGAAGGCTTGTAGGTGGCGTGGTAGCTTCCAAGGTCAGCAGCAAGGCAATGCTGAGCACTGCTTCACTGATAGCCATTGTATTCCTGCTTCTGGCAATCTTCATACCGGCAAACGTGAATGTTTCAATGCCTGTATTCCAGTCCAATATTTCATTCGGAATGGAGAACGTTCCTATCTGCGTTATGTTCCTTACACTCTGCGGCCTTTGCACCTCAGTCATGTGGGGCGGTATTTTCAACCTTGCAGTTGAGGGGCTGGGCAAATATACGGCAGCGGCTTCCGGCATTTTCATGATGATGGTTTGCGGCGGTGGCGTAATGCCTCTGCTCCAGGCACAGATTGCGGACTGGACCTCATACCTGAGCAGCTATTATCTGGTAATTGCAATGCTTGCATTCCTCTTCTGGTATGCAGTTGCAGGTTCAAGGAATGTTAACAAGGACATCAAGGTAGACTGATATGGAAGAGATAAAGACAAAAGAGTACGTGGTTGGCATTGACGTTGGAGGTCAGACCACAAAAATAGGTATCGTTAACAGAAGAGGCGAGATAGTCAAACAGAGCGTTATCAGCTCAATGTTCGGTGCCGGCGAGGCAGGCCTTTTCGAGGATGCGGTATGCAAGGCAATAAAATCACTGCTTGCCCATGCTGGCCTTGCAGCCGAGCAGATTCAGGGTATAGGTATGGGCGCTCCTGATGCCAATTATTACTCAGGAACAATTCATGATGCTGTGAATCTCGCATGGGCAAAAGGTATAACTGTGCCTATTGCTTCAGATATAGAGAAACGTATAAATATTCCGGTAACAGTCACCAATGACGCCAATGCCGCCGCAATAGGTGAAATGACCTACGGCGCCGCACGCGGTATGAAGGACTTCATCATGATAACGCTTGGAACCGGCGTTGGCAGCGGTATAGTTGTGAACGGCTCACTGGTTTATGGTCACGACGGTTTCGCAGGCGAGCTCGGCCACACCAAGATTATAAGGAACGGTGGAAGAATGTGCGGTTGTGGCCAGTGCGGATGTCTGGAGGCCTACACTTCGGCAATAGGCATTGCACGCACTGCAAGGGAGTGGCTGGAAATGAGCGATGAACCATCGCAGTTGAGAAATCTTTCGGAAATAACTTCAAAGGATATCTTTGTTGCTGCGGAGAATGGTGACAAGCTTGCTGTAAAAGTGTTTGAATATACCGGAAAACTTCTTGGGGAGGCATTTGCGAACTTCATACCTTTCAGCGCACCTGAAGCTATAGTTCTGTTCGGAGGTCTGGCAAGGGCCTGGAAGTACATTGAGAAACCTATTCTCGATGCCATGAACAGCAATGTGGTCTTCCTATGGAAGAACAAGGTGAGGTTGATTCATTCAACCCTCCCTGAGAGCGATGCCGCAATTCTTGGTGCAAGCGCTCTGGCTTGGTAGTCCTGAATTTGCGTTTGACTGAACTCCCGGCTATTTCAGCGGGTGATGCTCAAGGATATTCCTGTGCCACTGAGCTGTGCTTACGTGGGTGTAAATTTCGGTTGTAAGAATACTGCTGTGACCCAGCATTTCCTGAACGGCGCGCAAGTCCGCGCCGTTTTCTATAAGATGGGTGGCAAATGAGTGGCGGAATGTGTGCGGCGATATCTCCTTTGATATCCCGGCCTTTTCCGCCGCTTCCTTTATTATCAGAAACACCATTACACGGGTCAGAGCCTTGCCTCTTCGGCCAAGAATCAGTATGTCTTCATCAATGTTCCGCTTGCGCTTGCTCTGCCGGCAGGAACTTATTATCTGCCATCGCTGTGGAAAATAATTGTTTATGGCGCGGATGGCCGCTTCTCCCACAGGTACCAGACGCTGCTTGTTGCCTTTGCCTATGACTCGGATGAAGCCTTCCTGGAGAAAGAGATCCCCCAGACGCAGGCTTACAAGTTCGCTTACGCGCAGCCCGCAGGAGTATAGCAGTTCTATGATTGTGCGGTTCCTCTGGCCGTTCTCCGCACTGAGGTCGAAACTGTTCAGAATCCTTTCAATCTCTTCAACTGAAAGCACCTGCGGAAGGTATCGGCTTATCTTGGGAGAGTCAACTTTGTCGCAGGGGTTGTCGGTGAGTTCCAGCCACTTGAAGAACATTCTTATGGCGCTCAGCTGTCTGGCCTGTGTCCTTTTGGAAATGTTGGCGTCGGCCTTGCTCTTAAGGAAGTCCCTGATATGTTCGGGCGTAATCTGAATCCCGTCTTTTGCGGTTCCCGATTCAGCTACTGAAATGCATCCGGACTGGCGTTCTTTTCTCACAAATGAGAAAAACTCGTTGAGGTCGCTCCTGTAGGCGCTTATTGTGTTGGGCGATAGTGACCTTTCGAGCTTGAGATAGGTGCAGAAATCAGTTATGGTGTAGTTGGGATCAATCTCTTGCATAGGGCGGTTCAGCTGTTGATGTGCCTGTTTTCAGTAGCGTTTTTCTTTGCAAATTCGGGGCACCAGCCGCTCAGACCGCAGCCGTTGCAGTCAGGCTTGATGGCCTTGCAGACATAGCGGCCGTGGAGTATGAGCCAGTGGTGTGCATCGGCGCACTTTTCTTCCGGTATTATATTGTTGAGGTCATTCTCCACTTCAAGAGGATTCCTGCCCTCGCTCAGCCCCAGCCTGTGCGATACCCTGAACACGTGGGTGTCAACAGCTATCACCGGAGCCCTGAAGATAATTGAGGCAACCACATTGGCCGTTTTCCTTCCCACTCCGGGCAGCTTTTGAAGATCTT
The DNA here is from genome assembly GCF_056211015.1 of Candidatus Egerieousia sp. Taxonomy (NCBI): domain Bacteria; kingdom Pseudomonadati; phylum Bacteroidota; class Bacteroidia; order Bacteroidales; genus Candidatus Egerieousia; species Candidatus Egerieousia sp. The sequence continues at coordinate 54,618 of NZ_JBAELF010000041.1, read as the reverse complement.
CCACTGCCGATGGCATTTCTCCGTTGAACTCGCTGCAGAGCTTCTGTGCCATTCCAATCAGATGCTTTGCCTTGTTATTGGGGAATGACACTGATTTTATGAGATCGTATACCTGCTCGAAACTTGCACACGAAAGCGCCGCCGCCGTTGGAAAGGCCTTGAACAGGGCGGGGGTTACCATATTTACCCGCTTGTCTGTGCATTGCGCCGAAAGAATCACGGCAACAATGAGCTGAAATGGATTCTCAAAATCCAGTTCGCTTTTTGCTCCCTGCATATTGTTTTCAAGCCAGCCAAGAATGTTCTCTATATTTTGTCTTGAATTTGTCATACCTGGAAAATCTCCTCAAGAATGGAATCGTCCAGTTCAAGGATATGTGTGTTCTCCACTGCCTTGAGCCGGCCTTGCTCGCACATGTAGAGCTGATGCGGATATTTGTTGGTCAACTCCATGTTGTGAGTGACCATTATGACCGCCGGCTGCCTCTGCTCGTGAATCTTCATTAGCAGCTGCATTATTTCATCGGTGGTGTCGGGGTCAAGATTGCCTGTAGGCTCATCGGCCAGAATCACAGGAGGATTGTTGAGCAGAGCCCTTGCAATCACAACCCTCTGCTTCTCGCCGCCTGAAAGCTGGTGCGGCATGTTTGCGGACTTTCCTTCCATTCCAACCATCGCCAGTACCTCATTCACCCTTTCCTTCATAAGTTTCTTCTCCTTCCAGCCGGTTGCTCCAAGAACGAACATCAGGTTCTCCTCAACGGTCCTGTCCATAAGAAGCTGGAAGTCCTGGAATACCACGCCTATCTGCCTTCTCAGGTAAGGAATGTCCTTCCTGCGGATTTTCCCAAGATTGTAGCCGCATATTTCTATCTCTCCGTTTTCAAAGGGGAATTCGCAGATCAGCGTCCTTATCAGCGAGCTTTTGCCGCTGCCTACCTTGCCTGCAAGATATATGAACTCGCCTTTGTCAAGCGTAAGTTCAACATTATGAAGTATTACTCCGCTGCCGTTGCGGATGTCTGCGTTGCTTATGCGTATCAGCTGTTTCTCTTCCATTGCCTTATGCTGTTTTGAAGCATTGTTTTCTTATTGGCAAAGATAATATCCGCAGGGTATAATTGCAAGCCGTCCGATTCTTAGGCGCCGCTTCTTGATGTATTTCAACAGCAGTTGAATAATGCAATATTTGCAATCCCAGATGTTGGATAAAAAATGGATTTTTGCTAAATTTGCACGATTTGAGTGCATTTTCTGACAGTGCGCTGCAAATCAATGAAACATCAGGAAATTGCGGAGGGAAGAAGTTTCGCAAGCCTATCGTAAGTTCCTGAAAGAAAATAAATTAAATGCTTGCGAAACTTGTGAAATGAGTGAAGTGGAAAATAACGCAGTAGATAAGCAGGGTAATTATGGTGCGGACAGCATTCAAGTGCTGGAGGGACTGGAGGCAGTGAGAAAGCGTCCGTCAATGTATATTGGAGACATTGGTGCAAGAGGTCTGCATCATCTTGTATATGAGGTTGTTGACAACTCAATAGATGAGGCCCTGGCTGGTTATTGCTCTGAAATAGATGTATATATCAATCAGGATAATTCAATAACCGTAAAGGATAACGGTAGAGGTATCCCTACCGGCATGCATGAGAAGGAGGGCAGAAGCGCCCTGGAGGTTGTTCTCACGGTGCTCCATGCGGGCGGTAAGTTCAGCAAGGACAGCTACAAGGTTTCAGGCGGTCTGCACGGTGTGGGTGTTTCCTGTGTGAATGCATTGTCGGTTCATCTCAAGGCGGAGATTCACAGAGAGGGCAAGGTGTTTGTTCAGGAATATTCAAAGGGCGTTCCATTGTATCCTGTGAAGGTTGCCGGCGAGGCTTCGGACACCGGAACAATCATAAGTTTCAAACCGGATTCCGAAATATTCACACAGTCAACAGTTTATGATTACTACACACTTGCGGCGCGCTTGAGGGAACTGGCTTTCCTGAACAAGGGCGTGCAGCTTTCAATCACCGACTTGCGCACCAAGGGCAAGGCCGATGGAGATGATGAGGAAGGCGCCAGCGTGAATGCGGAAAGTGCGGCAGGCAGCCATCAGGAAGGAGGCATTATGAAGGGAAGGCACGAGGTATTCTACTCCCAGAAAGGTCTTCTTGAGTTTGTACAGTACCTCGATGGCAACAGAGAGAAACTCACCGAGAACCCTATATACCTTGAAACGGACCGTACAGGCATTCCAATTGAGATTGCAATGCAGTACAATACCGATTTCTCGGAGAACATACATTCATACGTAAACAACATCAACACAATAGAGGGCGGTACCCATCTTTCCGGTTTCAGGCGCGGTCTCACTTCCACGCTCAAGTCTTATGCAGACAAGAACGGATTCCTTGCAAAGGCAAAGGTTTCCATTGATCCCGAGGATTTCAGGGAGGGCCTCACCGCTGTGATTTCAGTAAAGGTTGCAGAGCCTCAGTTCGAGGGCCAGACAAAGACCAAACTTGGAAACTCGGAGGTTATGGCAGCCGTTTCAGGCGCTGTGAGCAAGGCTCTGGAACAATATCTGGAAGAAAATCCTAAAGATGCAAAGAATATTGTAGAAAAGGTGATTCTTGCCGCTACGGCCCGTCAGGCCGCCAGAAAGGCAAGGGAGCTTGTCCAGAGGAAAACTGTGATGTCGGGAGCAGGCCTGCCGGGCAAGCTGGCCGATTGCTCGGACAGAAATCCAGAGAACTGCGAGCTCTTCCTTGTTGAGGGAGATTCCGCAGGTGGAACAGCCATCACCGGTAGAAACAGAAAGTTCCAGGCAATCCTTCCTCTCAGGGGAAAGATTCTCAATGTTGAGAAGGCAATGGAGCACAAGGCGTTCGAAAGCGAGGCTATCAGGAACATTTACACGGCTCTTGGTGTTACCATAGGTACTGAGGAGGACAGCAAGGCATTGAATCTCACCAAACTCCGTTATCACAAGGTTATCATTATGACCGATGCCGATGTTGACGGCGCCCATATTTCAACATTGATTCTTACATTCTTCTTCCGCTATATGCCGGACCTTATCAAGAGCGGTTACGTATATTGCGCCACACCTCCATTGTATATGGTAAAGAAAGGCAGCAAGGAGAAATATTGCTGGACAGAGGAGGAAAGGGCCGCACTTGTTGAAGAACTTGGCGGCGGTTCCGAGAAAGGAATGCATATCCAGCGTTACAAAGGTCTTGGTGAAATGAATGCGGTTCAATTGTGGAACACTACAATGGACCCTGAACAGAGAATATTGCGTCAGATAACCATAGAGAATGCGGCGGAGGCAGACAAGGTCTTCTCCATGCTTATGGGAGACGATGTTCCACCAAGAAGAGAATTCATAGAACAGAATGCAAAATATGCAAACATAGACGCATAGCCAATGAAAATGCATTCTACTACATATTTCAGAGGTTTTGTGTCCGTTCTGGTGTTCACGGCAATAGTCCTGGCTTCTCCGTGCTCGTTCGCTCAGACCGGCACCGGAGGCGGGAACACCATCTTGCGCATATTCTCCTCCCGTACACCTGCCAATGAAAAGCTGAGCGGCGAGCAGCAGAATGAGCAGGCCAGGCAGAAGAGAATACAGAGGGAGGAGGAGCGTGAACGCAGGAATCGGCAGGCGGAAGAAAGAAGGCGTTCGAGGAGAAGCAGGAATACTGAAGATCTTTCCGCATACGTTCCGCAGCCGCTTCCAATGTACGCAAAGATACCTTCATATATAGAAAGATGCGGCAATACGTTCGAATATCTCATAATGGATGAAGTTGAGGCAATGTCACTCGAGGATGAGCGCAATATTGATTTCACTCCACTCCCCGATGGATATGACGAACTTGATTCCACATTGGATCCGTTCAAGGCTTCACTGGCCGATACCAGGGACACTTTCAAGATAGACGTGCATTCTTTCTGTGTTCCCACATGCGGCCGCGTTACTTCCGAGTTCGGTTTCCGCCGGTGGAGACATCACAATGGAATAGACCTGAAGGTACATAGAGGCGATACCGTTTACTGTGCTTTTGACGGCGTAGTAAGAATCCGCCGTTATGACCGTAGAGGCTATGGCTATTTCGTGGTTGTAAGGCATACCAATGGACTTGAAACGGTTTACGGCCATTTCTCAAAATTCCTGGTACAGCTTGGCGATGAGGTGAAAGCCGGAACTCCTATAGGACTTGGAGGTTCTACCGGACGTTCAACCGGTCCACATCTGCACCTGGAGTTCAGGTACCTTGGAAATCCTATAAATCCTAGGGATATTGTTGATTTCGATTCAACTTATTCAATAAAGAACAGCACTCTGGTGCTCACAGCATCCAACTTCAAGTACAAGAAGGAACTGTCCAAGATAAAGTACTGGACTGTAAGGAAAGGCGATACCCTTGGAAGAATCTCAAAGCGAACGGGCGTTTCAATAAGCAGAATCTGCAAGTTGAACCGGATAAGCAGGAAAACGATTCTTCGTGTAGGCAGGAGATTGAGATATAATTAGTTGATTATTACAAATTTAAATATTATACTATGGATATTTTTGAAAGAATATTAAAGGATGACGGCGGTCCCCTTGGTCAGTACCGCAAACAGGCTCACGGATATTTTGCATTCCCTAAGCTCGAGGGTCTGAACGAGGGTGAGATAGGCCCGTATATGATGTTCAACGGACAGAAGGTTCTGGCCTGGACATTCAATAACTATCTCGGTCTGGCAAATGAACCTGAGGTTAGAAGAATAGATGCCATGGCAGCTGCAAAATGGGGTCTTGCCTATCCAATGGGCGCACGTCCTATGAGCGGTCACACTTCTCTTCACGAGCAGTTCGAGAGGGAGCTTGCAGAGTTCGAGTGCAAGGAGGATGCATATCTTTTCAATTTCGGTTATCAGGGAATGATTTCGCTCATAGATGCTCTTGTAACACGCCACGATGTCATTGTTTATGACTCCGAGGCTCACGCCTGCATCATGGATGGCGTAAGGCTTCACATGGGCAAGAGGATAGTTTATCCTCACAACGACATAGAGCGTTGCGACAAGGCTCTTGCCAGAGCAACCAAGATAGCTGAAGAGGAAGGTGGCGGAGTCCTTCTCATCACGGAGGGCGTTTACGGTATGACCGGAGCTCTTGGCAAACTTGACAAGATTGTTGAACTCAAGAAGAAATACAATTTCAGAATTCTCATTGATGACGCTCACGGTTTTGGTGTAATGGGCCCTCACGGAAGAGGTACCTCGGAGCACTTCGGAGTAATGGACGGCATTGACCTGTATTTCGGAGCATTTGCAAAGGCAATGGCTCAGATTGGAGGATTTGTTGCTTCCCACAAGTATATAATCGATTATTTGAGATATAATCTCCGTTCTCAGATTTACGCCAAGTCACTTCCTATGGCATTGGTTGAAGGCGGTCTCAAGAGACTTGACATGATACGCAAGGGCGACGAGCGCCGTGCCCAGCTGTGGAAAGTAACCCGCGCCCTTCAGGACGGTTTGAGGAAGAGAGGCTTTGATATCGGTGCCGCCGAGGCATGCGTCACACCTGTATTCATGAAGGGTGAGGTTGCAGAGGCAACAGAGGTTCTGATTGACCTTCGCGAGAACTATCATATCTTCTGCTCCGCAGTTGTTTATCCTGTTGTTCCAAAGGATGTGATAATGTTCAGGCTCATTCCTACCGCAATGCATAACCTGGAGCATGTTGAATACACACTCAATGCATTCGAGGAACTTCAGAAGAAGATCAGCGCCGGAGCCTACAAGGGTGCAAAGGAAGTAAGGAACATGTCAATAGAGTAGTTCTGCCATGCAAAGTATGAAAGGAAAGATTGCTGTTGTTACCGGTGCCTCTTCAGGCATCGGTCTGGCAACAGTAAAGGAGTTCGCCGCACAGGGCGCATACGTTGTCCTTGCTGCCCGCAATGTTGACAAGCTTGAGGAAACCGTTGACACTCTGCGCAAGGCGTACGGCCCTATGGCCAACGGCAAGGAGGGCTTCATTGCGGTAAGGACAGATGTGAGCAGTGAGGAGGACTGCCGTAATCTCATGGAGCGCACGGTGGAACATTTCGGAAGAATAGACATCCTGGTAAACAATGCCGGCATATCAATGCGAGCAATGTTCAAGGATCTGGACCTTTCCGTAATCCGCAGGCTTATGGACACGAACTTCTGGGGAACTGTCTATTGCACGAAATACGCTCTTCCTTACCTTCTTGAAACAAGAGGTTCCGTTGTGGGCGTCATTTCTATCGCCGGCTTCAAGGGACTTCCTGCACGTACCGGATATAGTGCATCCAAGTTCGCAATCTATGGCTTCCTTGATACTTTGCGGGTAGAGCATCTTCACGATGGCCTCCATGTGATGATTTTCGCTCCGGGTTTCACAGCATCCAACATAAGGTTCACTGCATTGGTTGCCGACGGAAGCCAGCAGGGAAGAACCCCGAGGGAGGAAGGTGAAATGATGAGTGCGGAAACCGTTGCCCACAAGATGGCCCTTGGAATAATGAAACGCAAGGCGCAGATCATTCTGACTCCTGTAGGCAAGGCAACCGTTCTGCTGAATAAAATATGCCCCGGACTGCTTGACCGTCTGGAGTACAACTATATGAAGAAGGAGCCTGATTCTCCTTTGAAATAATACTGTCAATAAATGAAAATAGTTTTTCTTGACGCTCATACTCTTGGTTCGGACATAAGTCTTGCACCTATTGCTGCTTGCGGAGAACTGGTATGCTATGATCATACCTCCGACGAGCAGGTATTCGAGCGAATCACGGATTGCGAGGTCCTTATCGTGAACAAGATACAGATAAGGAAGGCGCAGATAGATGCAGCCCCAAAACTCAAGCTTATCTGTGTGGCTGCCACAGGTATGAACAACATTGACCTTGAGTACGCCGCTTTGAAAGGTATTCCTGTGAAGAATGCAGTTGATTATTCAACCAACAGCGTCACCCAGGTGACTTTCAGCATTCTGTTGTCGCTGGCAGGACAGATTCCTCACTTTGACAACTGGGTCAAGAGCGGTTCATACAGCAACTCGAATTCTTTCACACATCTCTCAAAGGTTTTCTGGGAGCTTAAGGGAAAGAGATACGGAGTCATAGGGCTTGGTAACATAGGCAGCAATGTGGCCCGTATTGCCAGGGCTTTCGGCATGGAAGTATATTACTATCCTACCAGCGGCAAGGCACACAGCAGCGAATTCCCGGCTCTCAGCATGGAGGAGCTTCTCTCAACCTGTGATGTGGTGTCCGTTCACGCACCGCTGAATGACAGGACAAAGAATCTTGTCACATACGAAAAGTTGCAGCTCATGAAGAAATCCGCCTATATACTGAACATGGGTCGCGGCGGTATCATTAATGAAGCGGATTTGGTAAAGGCTCTGAATGATAATCTGATAGCCGGTGCCGGCGTTGATGTTTACACTTGCGAGCCTCTCCCTGAAACATCACCATATTTCAATATCGAAGACAAATCCAAGATTATTTTCACTCCGCATATAGGATGGGCAAGTGCAGAGGCTAGGGTGATTCTGGTTGAAAAAATAGCCCGCAATATAGAAGAGTATGCAGCAAAACATTAGAAATATTGCTATTATAGCTCACGTTGACCATGGCAAGACCACATTGGTTGACAAAATGATTCTCCATGCGCAGCTCATGCGTAATGCCGAGAAACTTGGAGGTCTGATTCTGGACAACAACGATCTTGAAAGGGAGCGTGGAATCACCATCCTTGCAAAGAACGTGAGCGTCCCTTATAAAGGAAACAAGATCAACATCATTGATACTCCGGGCCATGCCGATTTCGGTGGCGAGGTTGAGCGCGTGCTCAACATGGTTGACGGTGTGCTTCTGCTTGTTGATGCATTCGAAGGCACCATGCCTCAGACCAGGTTCGTTCTTCAGAAGGCAATAGAACTTGGCAAGAAGCCGGTTGTTGTTGTGAACAAGGTTGATAAGCCTAACTGCCGTCCCGATGAAGTCAACGAGCAGGTGTTTGACCTTATGTTCGCTTTGAATGCAACGGAGGAACAGCTTGACTTCAAGACTATGTTCGGAAGTGCAAAGCAGGGCTGGATGTCTGAGGACTGGAAGCAGCCAACCACCGATATCACGCCATTGCTTGACTGTATTCTGGAACAGATTCCTGCTCCGCTTCAGGAAGAAGGAACAACGCAGATGCTTATTTCATCTCTTGAGTATTCCCCATACGTTGGCCGTATTGCCGTGGGCAGAGTTAAGAGAGGCTCCATTAAGGCTGGTCAGCAGATCACTCTGTGCAAGAGGGATGGCTCAATGGAGAAATCAAAGGTAAAGGAACTGATGATTTTTGACGGCCTTGGCAAGAAGAAGGTTGAAGAAGTGTTCAGCGGTGACATTTGCGCTGTTGTTGGTATAGAAGGATTTGAAATAGGTGATACTATAGCTGATTTCGAGAATCCTGAGGCTTTGCCTCCAATCAGCGTTGATGAGCCTACAATGAGCATGCTTTTCTGTATCAACGATTCACCTTTCTTCGGACAGGACGGAAAATATGTTACATCAAGGCATTTGAAGGAGCGTCTGGAGAAGGAGCTTGAGAAGAACCTTGCGCTTCGCGTCAAACCGGGTGCCGGTGCCGATTCCTTTGTGGTTTCCGGACGAGGAGTGCTCCATCTTTCAGTACTCATTGAGACAATGAGACGTGAGGGCTTCGAGCTTCAGGTCGGACAGCCTAAGGTGATTGACAAGAACATAGATGGTGTGAGATGCGAGCCTATTGAGCATCTTACAGTAGATGTTCCTGATGAAATGGCAGGCAAGGTGATTGAAATCACAACACGCCGCAAAGGCGCCCTCCTGCACATGGAACACAGAGGTGATGACAGAACACACCTTGACTTTGACATTCCTTCACGCGGTATCATGGGCCTGAGAAGCAATCTGCTTACAGCAACACAGGGTGAAGCCATTGTTGCGCATCGTTTCAAGGCATACGAACCTTACAAGGGCGAGATTGAAATGAGAACCAACGGATCACTGGTTGCCATTGAAACAGGTCTGTCAATAGCCTATTCAATGGACAAGCTTCAGGACAGAGGAAGATTCATCATTTTCCCTGGTGAGGAGATATATGCCGGCGAGGTTGTTGGCGAACATACAAGAAGCGGGGATCTGTGCGTAAACATCTGCAAGACAAAGAAACTTACCAACGTACGTGCGGCGGGTTCCGATGAAAAAGTGATGCTTCCTCCACCATTGCAGTTCTCTCTGGAAGAAATGCTTGAGTATATTCAGGAAGACGAGCTGGTTGAGGTCACCCCTAAGCATTTGCGCATCAGGAAAGTCATTCTCGATGAAACCGAAAGAAAGAGAAGGAAACTTTCTTTGTAATTAAAACTAAAAATGTTACCTTTGCACGCTCATTGTAGAGGTACTGGATTTTGATTATGGAAGATTGCAGGATTCAGATCAAAGGATTGAAGGACGGAAAACACGTTTTCACATTTCCTCTTGATGAGAAGTTTTTTGAAACATTTGACAATAGCCTGATTCTGAAAGCTCAGTTGCTCTCAACTGTGGAATTGGAGAAGAGCAAGGATTGGATGAACCTGTCATTCTGCATAAACGGTACGGTTGATGTACCCTGTGACAGATGTCTTGATCCGGTTACATTGCCAATTTCCTGCAGCGATTCACTTCCTATAAGGGAAATCAGAAGTGAGAGTGATGCTTTCAATACCGATATCGTGGCCATTGAACCGGGAGCTGAGGACGTGGATTTGAGCCAGTTGTTCTATGATTATGTTTGCATAAACATACCTTTGGTAAGAGTTCATCCCAATGGCGCTTGCAATGAGCAGATGATTGAGAAACTGAATCAGCTTTGTGGTAAACAGAAAAGCGGCGGGCGGCCTCAGGAAGCAGAGGGGATGATTGATTCCGTGGATTCTCCATTTGCAGCCTTGAAGAACCTGCTTAATGATAAGGAAATATAACTATTAAAAATATTTAGAGATGGCACATCCGAAACACAAACTTTCAAAACAGCGTAGAGATAAACGTAGAACTCATGATAAAGCAGTGGTTCCTACATTGGCTACCTGCTCAAACTGTGGTGCAACTGTAATGTATCATCACGTTTGCCCTGAGTGTGGTTACTATCGTGGCCGCCTTATAATCAACAAGGAAGAGAGCGCTAAATAAGTTCTCTCCTTTTATTGATGGTCCCGTAGTTCAACGGATAGAATGGAGGTTTCCTAAACCTTAGATGGCGGTTCGATTCCGCCCGGGACTACAAGAAAGCCAGCCGGTTTCGGCTGGCTTTTTTTGTTTGGTGCAGATTACCCTCCACTCCTGAATGTTCCACACCACACTCTGGCGATGGTGAGTGTGGACGATGAAATTTGGTTTAGCATATAGAAGCATATTGATTACGTTATTTTCCACAGTCCGATAAAGACCTGTCCATGGAAACCTTGCCGGAGATGAAAGGACTGACCCACAGCGTCGGTTCCCGGGGCCGTTTGGTATACAAGGGCTGAGAATTTTTCAGAGCTCTCCGCTTTTGCGAAAAATATCAGAAATAATTTGAGGAGAGTGCAATTTGCACTGAATTCAGGGTGCTGGAAGATAGATTTTCCAGTCATAATCTTATATGTTCTAATTTGCTTTTCGGGATTTATTGTATATTTGCAGTAAAAACCGAATAGAATGGGCGAATACGTAAAAAGAGAAAGATATCTTCAGCGGCTAGTTGACAGAAGAGACAATGGCGATTTAAAAATAATCACCGGTCCGAGAAGGTCCGGCAAGTCATTTCTGTTAAAGACAATATTCCGTGATTATCTCATTAGCCATGCTGTGCCACCGGAAAACATTATCATCGTTTCTTTGGATGAAGATGATGAGAATAATCAGAGCGAACTTGTAGACAAAGAACTGCTGAAGGCGTATATCTATGAACGGATCCTCTCCAATGAAAGTAATTACTATGTATTCCTTGATGAGATTCAGGAGATTGAAGGTTTCGAGAAAGTCGTCAATGGTCTGAATGCTAAGGAGAATATTGATGTGTATATCACCGGTAGCAACTCGCATCTGTTGTCCAGCGACATCAATACAATCTTCCGTGGCCGTGGTGACGAGGTGCATGTCGAACCTTTCTGCTTCAAGGAATTCTGTGAGGGAAGGTCGGAACCTAAAAATGAGTTGTGGAAGGAGTTCTATACCTATGGCGGTCTTCCTGCTCTCCGCAAGCGAAAGACTCCCCAGCAAAAGGTGACATACCTGCAGCGCCTGTGGGAAAAGACCTATATAGCGGATGTCAGCGAGCGCCACAAGATCAAGAATAGCGTGGCATTGGATGCCCTGGTGAACCAGCTATGTTCATCGATAGGATCCTTCTCCAATCCGAATAACATATCGAACACGCTGCTGAGTGTTCAGCATTGCAAAGTAGACGCAGAGACTGTGTCAAGTTATATCGGATACCTTGAGGATGCCTATCTCTTCCGTGGTTCCAGGCGGTACAATATCAAAGGGAAGAGGTATTATGAATCCCTGAAAAAGTATTACTGTACGGATATCGGGCTTAGAAATGCCAGACTGAACTTCCGTCAGCAGGAAATCGCTCACATTATGGAGAATGTCATATACAACGAATTGTGTTCACGCGGCTATCTCGTCGATGTGGGAATGATTGAGTCCCGTGAGTTTGTCGATGGGAAGCAGGAATACAAGCAATATGAGGTTGATTTTATTGTGACAGACGGGATGAGGAAATACTACATCCAATCTGCGTATTCAATTCCGGATGAAGACAAGATGAGGCAGGAATTGAAATCATTCAGAAAGATAGACGACTCATTCCAGAAGATTGTGATCATGGGTGACGATATAGCCACATACACGAATGATGAAGGTATTATATTTATGGGACTGATGCAGTTTCTCGAGAATGATGCGATTCTATAATAAGCCAATACACCTGCCTGCCACCAACCATGATCGTTTAACGTCCCTCGCCATTCGACAAGATGATTCTGATGGAATACAATTGTGTAGGTATGGTAATCGTCAAGATTGACGTGCTGGAACATTAAGTTATTCCACCAGCGAATGCATTATGCGGGTGAGGGTGAGGTTTTGGTCATCGAGACTGTAGTCCCAGTTCATTATGCCCAGCAGTCCGTGTTCCTTGATATAGTCACATTTGATGCGCAGGGAGCGGGCGTTTTCAAAGCCGAATACGAATTCACCGTTGCTGTCCGATATATATGGAGCGTGGGCTGACTTGTCCCATTGTTCGGTATAGCCTTCGGGAATCGGGTAGATGTTCTTGAAGTCCATGCTTTTCCTGAAACTGTCCACTCCACGTCCGTAGAAGGGAACTCCCATAACAATCTTATTGGCAGGAACGCCGGCTTTGATGTGGTCCTGGACCGATCTGTCAACGGACCATTCCCCTGTGTGCTCGGAAGGGTAGAGGGCGCAGTGGAAAACCGCGCCGAACTCCATATCGTAGGACATTATGTTCACATAATCAACATATTCCATTATCGAGGGAAAATCAATGTATTTCGGATCGCAGCAGCTTGCGAGTGTGAGAAGTCTGTCGGGTCCAAGGAATTTCCGAAGATCCGCCATCAGCAGTGTAAAATTGGACTTGTCATCGGGTGAGCTGGAGATGTGCGCACCCTCGCCGTTGCCGGGGTACTCCCAGTCTATGTCAATGCCATCGAGGTGGAAGCTGGAAACTATTCTTGCGCAGTCCTGGCAGAAACTTTCCCTGAACTCCTTGCTGGCGGCCATTTCACTGAAGTTTCCGCTGCCCCAGCCTCCTATGGAGAGAAGGACCTTCAGCTCCGGATTGATTTCTTTCAGAGCAACTATGTCCTTCAGTCGCTGTTCATTACGCAATTCAACTCCATCAAAGCTGGGCTTAACATTGCCAAAGGCGTAGTTGATGTGAGTGAGCAGGGTGGGGTCAGGCATCACATCTGTCCAGGCTGTGACATATGAGGCCACTACTTTCTGAGCCATCAGCGCAGCAGGCGAAAGAATCTGTATGATTCCCGCCAACATGGCGATAGCAATACATTCAAGAGTCCTTTTCATTCACTATGCCCTTTTAACTATTCTTATAGCAGAGCCTATTGCCTGAGTAGGGCATACCAGACGGCAGAGGTGACAACCCACGCATTTCTGGCCGTTCAGATGAGGCTTGCGGTCCTGACCAAAGGATATTGCCTGATGGCCTGCATCGTTGCAGGAGATGTAGCAACGGCCGCAGCCCATGCATTTATTGAAGTCCCATTTAGGGAATACCATCGTGCGTCGGTCCAGTTCATCGGCATGGCAGAATGTGTGGATTTCGCTTCCAATAAGATTGTCCAGCTTTTCAATGCCATTTTCAAGCATATATGTCTGCAAACCAAGTTTGAGGTCTTCAATGATTCTGTATCCGTACTGCATAACCGATGTGCAGACCTGAACGTTCTGGCATCCCAGCTGAATGTATTCAAGGGCGTCGCGCCAGGTTTCGATTCCACCTATTCCGCTTAGTTGCAGATGCTTGCCTTCCTTTTTCATTAGCGGATTGGTAACTATTTCAAGAATATGTCTCTGTGCAATAGGCTTTATGGCCTTGCCGGAATATCCGCTTATCGTTCTCATGCCATTGACCTTTGCTGATTCATCCATTGTTATGGATTTGATGGTGTTGATTGCCGCAATCCCATCACATCCTGAAAAGTATGCAGCCATTGCAGGGGAGGACATGTGCGTTATGTTCGGAGTCATCTTTGCAATTACAGGAATCTTTACATTGCTCTTCACATACCCGCTGAAAAACGCAACCAGTTCAGGATTCTGTCCAACATCGGAGCCCATTCCTTCGTGTGACATCTGAGGACAGGAGAAATTGAGCTCAACCATATCTGCTCCGGCAGCCTCGGCTCTTTTGGCCAGGTCAACCCATTCGAAAACCCTTTGCCCCATTATGCTGGCAACAATGACTTTGTTGGGATAATTGTCCTTGAGCCTGCGGATTATGGAGAAATTCTCCTCAGCACTCTTTTCACTGAGCTGCTCCATATTCCTGAAGCCTACAAACTGTGTGTTTCCCTTGCTTACTGCGTCGAATCTTGGCGATACCTCCTTGATTTCGGAGTATGTTATTGTCTTGTATACTACTCCGGCCCAGCCCATGTCAAAAGCACGGGAAATCATTTCATAGTTCGTGCATACTGCAGATGAGGCAAGGAAGAACGGATTTTCACAATGTACTCCGCAGAAATCAATTGAAAGATCAGGCAAGTGTTGCGCTAAAGGCTTGGCTTCAGCCTTTGAAAGTTTTGCCAGTTCTTTTATGCGTATGTGCCTGTCTGGATTAATGCAGGCTGTTTCGCATGGTGCATTGCATTCCAGACAATCATTGCCAAGCCAATTGAAAGCGTTGGATTCGTTGCTGAATTTTATGGCCCTTATTGCTCTGGCCGGGTGGAACCCTTTCGGGCATGCACTGTTGCAAGGCGATTCAACGCACAACAAGCAGTTGTCAACTTCATTGTGGATATTCATCAATACTATAGTTTTATAAAAACTCTTAAAGTTACTAAACTTCTTTCATTTTTATTGAAAAAATTGCGTATTGCAATCCTTGGTCTCGAAAATTCAGTGTGAGCTGGTTTTGCTCATTCCGGGCAAATGTGGTACATGGATAGGATTTATGCTTTGATTAGCTTAATTTTGCATATTCAACAATTAATATTGAAACTATGGTAAAGCATATAATCCTTTGGACATTGAAAAGCGAGCTTTCCGAGCAGGAGAAGGAACAGGTGAAGAAAGAAATAAAGGAAGGCCTGGAGGGCCTCAAGGGAAAGGTCCCGGGCTGATTGATATAAAAGTGAACGCAAGCGGCCGCATAGCAAGCTCCAATGCGGACCTGATGCTTGACTGCACCTTGGAGAACGAGGATGCACTCAAGGTTTATGCAACTCATCCCGCTCATCTTGCCGTTGCAAACGGGAAGGTACGTCCTTTCACTGCAGCACGCGCCTGTCTGGATTTTGAAGTAGAATAAGGATTATTCCCACTCGATGGTTGCCTGAGGCTTTGATGAGATGTCGTATACAACTCTGTTCACTCCTTCCACATTGGCAATGATGTCGTGCTGTACCTGATCCAGAAGTTCCCAAGGAAGGTGAACTATCTGAGCTGTAACTGCATCCTTGCTGTTTATTGCCCTGAGAGCTATGACGTTGTCGTATGTTCTGCGTCCATCTGTAACACCGGTGGTCTTTACAGGAACGAAAATAGCTGCAGCCTGCCAGATCTTGTCGTACCAGCCTGCATTGCGCAATGCCTTGATCCAGATTGCGTCGGCCTCCTGGAGAATGTGAATCTTCTCAGGTGTGAGCTCGCCAAGACATCTTACACCAAGACCAGGTCCCGGGAAAGGATGGCGGCCGAGAAGCTTGCCGTCGATTCCGAGCTCGGCGCCCACTTCACGTACTTCGTATTTGTAAAGATACTTCAAAGGCTCAACCAGTCCAAGGTGCATCTCTTCAGGAAGACCTCCTACATTGTGATGACTCTTGATTGTGCCTTTTGCTGAATGTGATTCCGCAATGTCGGGCCAGATTGTTCCCTGTGCAAGCCATTTTGCATCCTTTACCTGCATTGCCTCTTCATTGAAAACGTCGATGAAGGTCTTGCCAATGGCTTTTCTTTTGAGTTCAGGGTCTGTTATTCCCTTGCATGCTGCAAAGAAGCGGTCTGCCGCGCGTACGCCCTTTACGTTCAGCCCCATACCCTTATACTGTTCAAGCACATCCTCGAATTCATTCTTTCTGAGCAAACCGTGGTCAACGAAAATGCACTGGAGATTGCTCCCTATTGCCTTGTTGACCAGAACAGCGGTGACTGTTGAATCAACTCCGCCTGAAAGGCCGAGAATAACAACGTCTGAACCTACCTGCTCCTTGATTGCAGCTACCTGCTCTGCAACGAATGATTTTGGATTGAGTTTGGAATTGTCGTACATATAGTATCAAAAATTAATTGGTTGTTAGCGTATGGAATTTTCAAGCCGCAAAATTAATTATTTTTTTCACTGCTTCTAACTTTTGTTACAAGTTCTTTAAGCATGTCCCATCCACCTTCCCTGCGAGCAAAGCCGTCAAGGGAGAAAATGCATATTCCGTCAGAACCTCCTTTGAGAGCGCATTCGGCGCAATTGTATAAGGTGTCTATTCCCATTCTTGGGTTCAATGCCATACCTGAACGCAGAACAGCAGGATTGTTGTTTGCCTTCAGGCCTTCAACACCCTCGCGTGTTGCTGTTTCAATCCATTCATCAGGGAATGCGTATGCGCGGTTGTATATCATAGGCATAAGTATGTCAACGTTTCTGAAGTTCACCCAGTCCTGGCGTACAAGTTTCTTGGATTCCTCAGGAGAAGCGAACACCGCTGCGGATGATATCTTGCCGCAAGCCTTGATTTCAGCTGCTATCTCACTTGTCATATCTGCAAGCGAACTCCATCTGAATTCCATCCACTCTTCATTGGCTGTAGGGTCTTCCAGCTCAAGGGGATCGATGCCTGTCTGCTCCTTGAACTTGTTCCTGCATACATCGCAGTAGCAGAAGTCCCAGGTTGGATATACCTTGTCCTGAACCACGCCTCTGCTTTCATGAAGTCCGTAAGGAAGTATTGCATCCGGATATCGGATGAAGTCCATGTGCACTCCGGCTACACCATCAATCTGAGCAATCTCCCTTGCCCGGGCCTTGAGATATTCAGTAACGCCGTCGTGGTTAGGGCAGAGGAAACGGTAGTGCTCCCTGTTGTATAATTTGATGTCGGCTGTGCTTTCACCAAGGCCGTTTATTGCGTACCAGTCCTTGTGCAGGTTGCGCAGGAGCATTTCTCCGCGGTTGGCTGTCCACATCCATGCGTGGAGCTCAATGCCATATTTCTTTGCAAAAACGGCTGCGCGTGTCATGATGTCAATGGCTGCGCTGTCGCGGAAAATGGATGGATCGTGAATCCAGCTGGTGTCTTCTCCTGCAGCTGCCATCTCCTTGGCTGTGGTGAGACCTGATGCCAGGGCTGCACTCTTGATAAGCAATGAACTGTCGCCAAGGTATGAAGGGATGCCGGAATGGCATTCAAGGAAGATGGCGTCTATGCCGCAATCCGAGGCATGTTGGAAATATGACTCCAGCAAAGAGTCTGAAGATGCTCCCCTTATGCCCATCCAGGCATGGACTTTGATGTGTTCAGGTTTGCTGCCTGCGCAGGATGCCGCAATGACCGCTATTGCCAATGCAACGATACTGAAAATCTTTTTCATAGAGTTTATATTTATTGTGTTTATTTATACCATGATATTACACTGCGCAGACCGGCGAACCATACGGAATCTCCTTCATTGAACACGAAGTCTGCGGAAGGGTTGGTGATCAGATCACCGCCACGCATGATGCTTATGACCATACATCCTTCGCTTCTCATGGGAAGATCGCTCAATTTCTTGCCGCTCATGTACGACAGGTTGCCCAGAGTATGATTCTCAACCGTGAATTCCTCGTTAGACGTACCATCCTCCTGCTGTTCGTTCTGTTTGCTCATAAGCTCTATGAAGTTGCTCAACTGCCAGCTTGTGCCTACTGCAAGAACAAAGTCACCCGGATAGAGAGACTCGTTCCCTGATGGAATCACAATGGATCTGGAACCTCTTTGTATCTTGATTATGTTCACGCCTGTGATCTTGAAGAAGTCCATGTCCGACAGACTCATGCCTGTGTATGCAAAATCCGAATGTATCTGTATTCCCTGAATGTGCACGTCGTAGTGGGAGAGTTTGTCATTGATGAGGCTTTGCACCGGCTTTGCTTTCCTGGACATCTCTTCCTTCTCCTTGAGGTTCTCAAGGAACCTTCTTTCTATCCTTGTGACTTTTCTGGCGTTTCTTCTGGCCAGTATGATTATGATGAACAGAGCTCCCAGAATTACCAGAATATTCCAACTGGCCATTTCATATCGCCACATTACTATGGAAATGACGAAATATGCAGCAAAGAAAATACGCAGGAATATAAGGGCGAAAATAGGAATCCTGTTCCGTCTGTTCTTTATTATGAGGGCAGCCCCCTGCTCCCTTATTTCTTCACCGCTGATGGCCATTCCTATTACGAAAGGAGCCATTATTGCAAGAGCGGCAGCCACTTCTATCACATGCTGAGCCCTGACTGACAGGCCTGGAAGGAGAACTTCGGAAATCATAGGGAAGAATTCCGTTATGGCCAGTGAAAGGGCGGTGAGAACCACTGCATACAAACCGATTCTTATCAGATAGCTTTTTATTGCCTTGCGCCACAGACTCTTTTCCTGTTCATTCATTGACGAACTTTCTTTCCTGTTCAGGCGATTGAGCCATTTCTCCGGAAGTTTCCTGTTAAGGAAAGTCAGTGCGGGATCGGCTGCCTTTATCATGTACGGCGTTGTGAAGGTGGTTATCACGGACACCGAAATGATTACGGGGTAAATGTAATCGCTCAGCACTCCAAGGCTGCAGCCCAGACCTGCAATGATGAATGAAAACTCTCCAAGCTGAGGGAGGCTGAATCCTATATGAACTGCAGTGTCAAGGGACTTGCCGGAAATCAGTACACCGCAGGTTGAGAACACGAGTATGCCTGCCATTGCAACTAAAGTAATGGCAAGGATTACCGGCCAGTAGTCAATGATGACTGAAGGGTCAACCATCATTCCAACTGAAACGAAGAATATGGCTCCGAAAAGGTTCTTTATGTTGGTTATGGTGTGACTTATCTGTTCTCCTTCCAGGGTGGAGGAAAGTATGGAGCCCATTATGAATGCTCCCAATGCTGAGGAGAAGCCTGATTTATTGGCAAGAAGCACCATGAGGAAGCACAGCCCAACACTTGTTATGAGCAGAATTTCATCGGAGAGGAACTTCCTGGTCCTCTTGAGCAATGAAGGAAGCAGGTAGATTCCAATCACGAAGCAAAGTATGAGGAAAAACATAAGTTTGGCCAGAGAATAGGCCATGTCCGTTCCGGAAACCTTGTGCGTAAGGGCCATGGTTGAGAACATGACCATCATGAGAACGGCTATCAGATCCTCCACAACAAGTAACCCGAACACCGTTGCGGCGTAAGGTTTGTCCTTTATTCCCAAGTCATCGTATGCCTTGATGATTATTGTTGTTGAACTCATTGACATCATTCCACCAAGGAATATGGATTCCATCTCGGTCCACCCAAGCACCGAGCCGAGCATGAATCCAGTGAGCAGCATACCTATGCAGATGGTTCCTGCCGACAGGAAGGCAGGCTTCCCGACACTCAGCAGTTTCTTGAAACTGAATTCAAGACCAAGACCGAAAAGCAGGAATATGATACCTAGTTCGGACCATTCGTGCACGGATTCGGGGGAGAACTGCGGAATCAGACCGAGATTCGGACCTACTATGAAACCTGCAATTATATAGCCAAGGATGAGAGGCTGCTTGAGCGCTTTTGAAATGATGGTGAATATACCGGCTGCAATCAGAATTGTAGCAAGCTGCGTGACCAGATTGAGTTCCTCGGACATAAATTTGTATTTGCATACAAAGATAATTTAAATATCCTTTATATTTTTGCCTATTGATAAGTTTTGCTATATTTGCACCCGTTTACTGAACGTTATTAATAACAAATAAAAATTTAAATTATGGCTTACAAAATTTCTAACGATTGCGCTGCTTGCGGAACTTGCAAGAACGAGTGTCCTGTTGGTGCTATTTCTGAGGGCGATATCTACAAGATTGATCCGGCTATGTGCACAGAGTGCGGTACATGCGCTAACGCTTGCCCTATGGGCGCTATCTCTCTCGAGTAGTTTTTCCACACGCAGAGATAAAAGGGAACGGGTTCATAAAGGAATCCGTTCTTTTTTTGTATATTTGTGTCTTAATATGCATCAAAATGCGCAGATAGCT
Source organism: Candidatus Egerieousia sp. (assembly GCF_056211015.1). NCBI lineage: Bacteria > Pseudomonadati > Bacteroidota > Bacteroidia > Bacteroidales > Candidatus Egerieousia > Candidatus Egerieousia sp. Next base: position 34,582 of record NZ_JBAELF010000041.1, on the reverse strand, counting down.
TGTGATATTTTGATATTTTATTGATTATTAATTAGTTAGAGATTTTTTTATATGGCATCTTTTATGGGCTTGCTGTCAAAATTGTTTGGCACAAAAGCGGAACGGGACATCAAACTGATCCAGCCTGTTCTGAAGAAAGTGATTGACGAGTATAACCGCGTTGACAGGCTCTGCAACGACGACCTGCGTTATGAGACGGTTAAAATGAAGGAAATAATCGCACAAAGGATAGCAAAGAAGGAATCCGAGAAAAAGGAATACAGGCATAAGCTCGAGGACCTTACGATTTCGGCTGATCTTAAGGAAGAATATGCAACCAAGGTTGACAAACTCACCAAGGAGATAGACGAGCAGATTGAGGAAGTTCTTGCCGAGGTTCTTCCTACCGCCTTTGCGGTGATGAAATCAACTGCACGCAGGTTCAAGGAGAATGAAAGCATCGAGGTAAGCGCAAGCGAATTTGACAGAAGCCTTGCGGTGAATCACGATTTCGTTGAAATCAACGGAGACAAGGCCATCTGGCACAACCATTGGACAGCCGGCGGCAACAATATAGTATGGGACATGGTACACTATGACGTTCAGCTCATAGGCGGTATTGTGTTGACCCGCAGCCGCAAGAATCCTGCCAAGAAGTATGGAGAGCGCGACCGTGAAGGGTGCGTGGCCGAGATGGCAACAGGAGAGGGCAAGACACTTGTTGCTACACTTCCGGTGTTCCTGAATGCGCTTGCAGGAAAGGGCGTGCACGTGGTTACTGTGAACGACTATCTTTCAAAACGTGACTCCGAGTGGATGGGACCTCTGTACCAGTTCCACGGACTCAGCGTTGACTGTATAGACAAATATGACCCTAACCGCGAGCAGGACAAGAGAAGGGCCGCATACAGGGCTGACATTACTTTCGGTACCAACAATGAGTTCGGCTTCGATTATCTGCGTGACAATATGTGCACCAATATTAACGACCTGGTTCAGCGCAAGCTTCACTATGCAATTGTGGATGAGGTTGACTCAGTCCTCATTGATGACGCCCGTACACCGCTCATCATTTCAGGTGCCGTTCAAAAATCCGATGACCAGCAGCAGTTCGTGGATTTCAAACCATACGTTGAGAAACTTTACCTGAAGCAGAGGGGAGAGGTTGGCGTAATCCTGAACGAGGCAAAGAAACTCATTGCAGAAGGCAAGAAGGATGAAGGCAGTGTGAAACTGCTCAGGGCTTACAAGGGACTTCCTAAATACACTCCTTTGATCAAGTATCTTTCCGAGCCGGGAATCAAGCAGCTCCTTCTTGATACCGAAGGCCTGTACATGCGTGAGAACAACAAGTACATGCATATAATCACTGATGACCTTCTTTTTGTGATAGAGGAGAAGCACAAGAGCGTGGAGTTCACCGATAAAGGTAACGATTACATTGCCTCGCTTGTGAACGATGACAAGTTCTTCATACTCCCTGATGTTGGAGCGGAAGTGGCGGAGATTGAAAAATCCAATCTGGAGCAGAACGAGAAACGCGTGAAGAAGGACGAGCTCATTGCTGACTACGCTCTTAAGTCAGCGAGAGTTCATACAATGACCCAGCTGCTCAAGGCATACACCATGTTCGAGAAGGATGTTGAGTATGTGATTGACAATAATGAGATAAAGATTGTTGACGAGCAGACAGGACGTATCCTCAGCGGACGCCGCTATTCAGACGGTCTGCATCAGGCTATTGAGGCAAAGGAAGGCGTGAAGGTTGAGGCCGCCACCCAGACACACGCAACAATCACCTTGCAGAACTATTTCAGAATGTACCATAAGCTTGCTGGTATGACCGGTACCGCCGAGACCGAAGCAGGTGAGTTCTGGAAGATTTACAAACTTGAGGTGGTTACAATACCTACCAACAAGCCTGTAAGAAGAAAGGATGAGGATGACCTCATTTACAAGACCAAGAAGGACAAATACAATGCTGTCATAAACAAGATTCTGGAACTCAGGGCCCAGGGCCGTCCGGTTCTTGTTGGTACAACTTCGGTTGATGAATCCGAGAAATACTCGAAGATCCTGTCGATGCGCGGAGTGAAACACAATGTGCTCAATGCAAAGCAGCACGCACGCGAGGCCCTTGTTGTAGCCGAGGCCGGTCGGGAAGGAGCCGTTACCATTGCAACCAACATGGCCGGCCGCGGTACCGATATCAAGCTCGGACCCGGAGTGGAAAAGGCGGGAGGTCTTGCCATTATAGGTACCGAAAGACACGACAGCCGCCGCGTTGACCGCCAGTTGCGCGGCCGTGCAGGAAGACAGGGTGACCAGGGTTCATCAATTTTTTTTGTGAGCCTGGAGGATAATCTTATGAGACTCTTCGGTTCAGACAGAATAGCAAAGATAGTTGACAGAATGGGATTCAAGGAAGGCGAAATGCTTCAGCATTCAATGCTTTCAAGTGCTATTGAAAGGGCGCAGAAGAAAGTTGAGGAGAACAACTTTGGAATACGTAAGCGTCTGCTTGAATATGACGATGTAATGAACTCCCAGAGAAAGGTCATTTACAACCGCCGCCGCAACGCACTTTACGGTGAAAGGATTGACGTTGACCTCAAGAACATGATACAGGACTTTGCTTATACAATATCTTCAGGCAGAGACTCCGACTTCGATGATTTCAAGTTCGAGCTAATGAGAGAAGTTGCCGTTGAACTAACATTCGATGCGGCATTTTTCTCCAAGGCTTCCGATGATGAGCTGGCTGCAGCTATCGTAAAGGATGTGAAGGACGCAATAGACAGGAAGACGAATTCTCTGATAGGCCAGATATTCCCTTACGTGAAGGCTGTGAAGGAACGTTTCGGAGACAAGTTCGCAAACGTGGCATTCCAGATAACGGACGGCGTGAAGCCTAAGTTCCCTCTTTACGTGAACATCGAGCGCGCACTCGAGACACAGGGCGGGGAGATTGCAAGGGCAATCATCAAATCCGTTGCACTTTATACCATAGATGAGTACTGGAAGGAACATATCCGTGCCATGGACGAACTCAAGCAGTCCGTCCAGAATGCTTCCTTCGAGCAGAAGGATCCGCTCCTTATATATAAGTTTGAGTCATTCGAGCTTTTCAAGACCATGCTCGAGAACATAAACCGCGACGTTTTATCCGCGGCAGTAAGAGCGCAGCTTCCTCAGCGTGAAGGCCAGGAAAGCGAGCAGGCTCCGATGAGCGCCGGTCAGGAGTATCGTAGAAGGAACGATATGAGCAAGATGAGCACCAGCCGCAGCGAACTCTCCACCAACGGAGAGCAGAGCCGCGCCCACGAGCCTGTAAGGGTGGAGAAGAAAGTGGGAAGGAATGACCCTTGTCCTTGCGGAAGCGGCAAGAAGTACAAGAACTGCTGCGGAAAGGGCGCATAGTCCGCTTAAGGAAACAGAATTGAAATAATTTATATATTTTTTACAGCGATGGAAAATTTTGACATTATAGTTATTGGAGCCGGCCCGGGTGGATATGTAGCAGCCATCAAGGCCTGCCAGATGGGTATGAAAACAGCTGTGATCGAGCGCAGCGAACTTGGAGGAATCTGCCTTAACTGGGGCTGCATTCCAACCAAGGCTCTTTTGAAAAGCGCACAGGTTTATAATTACACCAAACATCTTGCAGACTACGGGCTCGTTGCTTCTGAAGAGAGTTCAATCACTCCCGATATAGAGAAGATAGTAGCCAGGGAGCGCGGCGTAAGCGCAACCATGAACAAGGGAATAGAGTACCTTTTCAAGAAGAACGGCGTGAACCTCATCAAGGGAAGCGCATACATCAAGTCCAAGGATGTCGTTGAGGTTACCGATTCAGAAGGTGTGAAGACTGAGTATCAGGCTGGCCATATCATCCTGGCAACAGGAGCAAGGGCCAACCAGCTTCCTTTCGCACCTATCGACGGTAAAAAAATAATCTCCTACAGAGAGGCATTGGTGCCTGAGAAGCTTCCTGCAAGCCTTGCAGTGATAGGCAGCGGCGCCATAGGCAGCGAACTTGCATTCTTCTATTTCTCTATGGGTGTTGAGGTTCATCTTATAGAGTATATGGACCAGATAGTTCCTACCGAGGATGCTGATGTTGCCGCCCAGCTGAGCAGAAGCCTGCGCAAGGCAGGAATGAAGGTTTACGTTTCAACCAATGTGAAGCAGGTTGATGCCACCGGTGAGAAATGCGTTCTTACAATAGAGGACAAGAAAGGTGAGAAAACCATCGAGGTGGAGCAGGTTCTTTCTGCAGTGGGTGTTGTTCCTAACACGCAGGGCCTGGGCCTGGAGGAACTTGGCGTTGAAATGATGCGCGGCCGCATTGTGGTTGACAAACATTGCAGATCAAATGTGGATACCATCTATGCAATAGGTGACATCATTCCTACACAGGCTCTGGCACACGTTGCTTCTGCAGAGGCCATTCTTGCAATAGAGAGCATTGCGGGACTTGATCCAAAGCCAATCAACTATGCCAATATCCCGGGAGCTATCTATACAACGCCTGAGATAGCATCAGTTGGAATGAGCGAGAAGAAAGTCAAGGATGCTGACATTGCTTACAAGGTTGGCAAATTCCCGTTCACAGCAAGCGGAAAAGCCACCGCAGCTGGCGAGAAGGATGGTTTTGTGAAACTTATCATTGATGAAGCAACTGATGAGATACTCGGCGCTCACCTCATTGGTGCGAACGTTACCGAAATGATAGGCGGTATTGTACTGGCTCGCAATCTCGGAGCAAAGGCATCGGATGTAATGAAGACCATATTCCCTCATCCTACCATGAGTGAGGCGATAATGGAGGCAGCCGAGTCATCTTCAGGTCACGCAATCCACATTTAATGCATTCCGTAATGAAAAGATTCTGCATCCTAGTATCATTGATGCTCGCTGCGGGCTCCTTGTTTGCACAGAACACTTCTGACAAACTCAATCTGAGCCGCACTCTCAGAGTGGACTATATCTTTACAGGTACAGACAAGACATGCAGCATTTCAGTTGACGAGCTCCGTTCTCTCAAGGGCTGGGCCGGAAGAAGAGTTAACATGCAGAACGTTCCTGTAAAAGGTAATGGCGCTGCGTTCATGCGCGATACAAGCGGTCAGGTAATTTATGCAACTTCTTTCTCTACTTTGTTCCAGGAATGGCAGGCAACAGAGGAGGCAACCCGTTTGCACAAGAGTTTTGAGAATGTGTTCCTTTTCCCTATGCCCGCCGAACCGGTTGACATTACAGTGGAACTTTACGATTTCTTCAACAACGTTGCCGCAACATACACCCACAGGGTACAGCCTTCCGATATACTCATCAGACCTGCTGACAACAAAGTGGAGTATAAGTATATAGGTGAAAGCGGTTCTCCTGAGGAAAGGATAGACGTGGCCATCGTGGCTGAAGGATATACCGAGCAGGAAATGGATGTCTTCTACGCAGATGCTCAGTCCGCCGTTGATGTCCTCCTTTCTCATTCTCCGTTCAAGGACTATGCAGACAAGTTTAATTTCATTGCAGTTGCACTTCCTTCCAAGGACAGCGGAGTGAGCATTCCAAAGCAGGGCTTGTGGAAGAATACTGCCTTGAGCTCGAATTTCGATACATTCTACATGGACAGGTATCTCACAACTTTGAGATTGCGTGATCTGCACGATGCCCTTGCAGGTATTCCATATGAGCATATAGTGATTCTGGCTAATACCGACAATTACGGCGGTGGAGGCATATACAACAGCTATACTCTCACAACTGCTCACAACAAATGGTTCAAGGAAGTTGTGGTGCATGAATTCGGCCACAGTTTCGGTGCACTTGCCGATGAATATTACTATGATGACATGTTCGTTGAGTACTATTATCCAAACGTTGAGCCATGGGAGAGGAACATCACCACAAAGGCCGACTTTTCAAGCAAGTGGGAGAATATGATGGGCAAGAATGGTGTTGGTCTGGTTGAAGGCGGTGGTTATCAGTCCAAGGGCGTATGGAGGGCATGTGAAGACTGCCGTATGAAATCCAACAAAGCTCCTGATTTCTGCCCTGTGTGCCAGAAAGCAATAGAGGATATGATTCTTTTCTATACCAAATCCCTGAAATGATTCAGGGATTTTTTATTTCCTCATATATTTGAGAATGTCTATGCTGTATGACAATCCTATTCTGTACTGGTCGAACGGCCACTCCTTGAATCCGTGCTGGTAATAAATGAAAGGTGACCATCTCCCTATGTGGAAGTTCAGACGGCCTTTCAAACCCCGTGGCATGTCACCTCTCCCGTCCTTGCCCTTATACTGGCCATAAGCCATTACAAGACTGGTTATCGGGTGTTTCAAAGTCAGCTGGGCTCCATAGCCAAGGGCATCGTTCTGCTGGCCGTTCCCGACTTGCCAGCATACGAAATTCAAGGAAGCCGCAGGCCTTACAGACCAGTTCCTGTAAACTTTGAAATCCTTTCCCGTTGAAAGTTCAAAGTAGTAGCCCGGGGCATCGTAATGTCTGGCCCTTTCATAATCATCGCCGGTGGCGGTCTGTATTGCAGCTCTGAGCGCTATTGCCGGCCTGTAAACCGATTCCTTGAGCAGCTGCATGTCAAGGCTGAAATACAAGCTTCCGGTATCGGAGGATTTCAGAGGCTCGGAAGGATCCACAGATCTGGCTTGCCTTACGTATATATTATCTCTGTAGAATTCCTGAAATTCTCCCCAGATGGATACAGAGGCCCTGTTTGACCATAGAGGAACGTGAACGCAGTAGGTTGGTGCATTGGTATAGTCCTTGTGGTCACTGCCGGCCAGTCTTCCTACAATGTGGTCAAAACCGATTTCCGCATATAAATTGCTGCAAATGCTTCCGTCAAGCATGTCAGGGATCTGGAATGCGTACGGACCGAAAAACTCGGGGGCGGCCAGCAGTTGTTTGAAAGGTTCGCGGTTCTGGGCATTTGCGCAGATTGTGATCAGCAGTGCTGCCAATACCGTAACGGAATGTCTCTGTATTGAAGTGAGTGGCATTTATCTTATTCTCTGACTGATTTGATAATTGTTCCTGTCCTCCCTCCCCCTGCTTACGAGTTCGGCAATGAATCCAGTAAGGAACAACTGGATTCCAATGATTAGTGCAACAAGCGCCAGATAGAAAAGAGGCTGGTCCGTGACGGCTCTGAATCTCAAGCCCGCCGACTGGGCACTTATTTTCTGGATGATCAATATGACGGCAATGACAAAGCCTGCTATGAAAGTGAGCGTGCCCAGCACACCGAAAAGGTGCATGGGCTTCTTTCCGAACTGCTGGAGGAACCACAAGCTGAGCAGATCAAGATATCCGTTTACAAAACGCTCAAGACCGAACTTGCTTTTGCCGTATTTCCGCACGTGATGGCATACTTCCTTTTCTCCGATTCTTGTAAAGCCCGCCTTCTTTGCCAGATACGGAATATATCTGTGCATTTCACCATATACTTCAATGTTCTTGACCACTTCGTTCCTGTACGCCTTCAGTCCGCAGTTCATGTCATGCAGCTTGAGACCTGTTACCTTTCTGGCGGTTGCATTGTATATCTTTGAAGGGAGGTTCTTGGTAAGTTTATTGTCGAACCTCTTCTTCTTCCATCCGCTTACAAGGTCATAGCCCTGCTGCCTTATCATGTTGTAAAGAGCAGGAATCTCATTCGGATCATCCTGGAGGTCGGCGTCCATTGTGATTACAACTGCGCCCTCGGCTGCTTCGAAACCGCAGAAGAGGGCGGCGGACTTGCCATAGTTCCTTCTGAATCCTATGGCCCTCACAGCTTCATATTTTTCCGCCAGGGACTGAATCACGTTCCATGAATTGTCGGTGCTGCCGTCGTTCACCATTATGATTTCATAATCCACGCCCATTCCTGTAGCGCTTCTGTCTATCAGGCTTACCAGTTCCGGGAGGGATTCAGCCTCGTTGAACAACGAAATGACTACGCTCAGATCTTTCATTCTTTTCAATCGATTTTGAAGCTTTCCTTCTTGCAGAAAGATGCAAGTATTGAAGAAAGTATCAAGCCATAGATCACGCAGTAAACGAGGGTGGAGAACAGGACGATTACAGGCAAGTTGTCAGAAATGGAAGCGAATGTGTCCATAATCTGTGAATTTCCCTGCTCCTCGAACCTTTCCATGGCTTCCTGCATTGCCTGCTGGAATGTTTCCTTGTTGATGAATGCCACGCTGGCCCATCTTGTCACTGCAACTATCATTGAAGAGAAGGTGCAGGTGATGAATCCGAAGGAAACGCCGTTTCCGTAAGTGAATTCATCAAAATTGGCCGCCCATTCCTTTATGAATCTCAGAAGCAGCCAGATGCTTGCGCTGAATCTCAGAACCCATAATATTACCGAAATCAGTGTGCCCGGCTGATAAGTGTCCTGGATGAGGAAAGTTATGACAGTTGGAAGTGAAAGATATAAACCGTACAATGCCGCCGCATTTATCCTGCTTGAGTTCATGGCTGATAATATTTTGTATTACATTGCAAAGGTATAATAAAAATTAATAACTTTGCACGTTAAAATATACCAGTTCGATTATGATAAACATTACTTTCAAGGACGGAGGCGTACGCCAGTATGAAAGCGGAGTCACCGCTTTGCAGATTGCACAGAGCATCAGCCCTCGTCTGGCATCAGACGTTCTCTCCGTTACCATTAACGGCAAACTTGATGATATAGCAAAACCTATTACGGAAGACTCAACCATAGTTCTTCACAAGTGGGAGGATGAAGAGGGCAAGAAGGCCTTCTGGCACTCTTCATCACATCTTATGGCGGAGGCTCTCGAAGCTCTTTATCCGGGAATCAAGTTCGGTATAGGACCGGCTATAGACAACGGATTCTATTATGACGTGGACCTTGGTGAGAGAACAATCACCGAGGCGGATCTCAAGAAGATTGAGGATAAGATGATTGAACTTGCACGTACAAAGGAGACCTTTGTCAGAGTTGAGGTTCCAAAGGAGGAGGCAATGGCAAGATTCACCGAAAAAGGCGACCAGTACAAGTGCGAACTTATAAGGGACCTCCAGGATGGTACAATCACTTTCTATACCAATGGAAATTTCACCGATCTGTGCCGCGGCCCTCATATCCAGAACACTTCAATAATAAAGGCTGTAAAGCTCACTTCCATTGCAGGTGCCTATTGGAGAGGCAATGAGAAGAACAAGATGCTTACTCGTATCTACGGAATAACATTCCCTAAGAAGAGCCTTCTTGACGAATATCTTGCATTGCTTGAAGAGGCTAAGAAGAGAGATCACCGCAAACTTGGAAAGGAACTTGAACTCTTTACGTTCTCATCAAGAGTAGGAGCAGGTCTTCCATTGTGGCTGCCAAGAGGCGCCGCCTTGAGGGAGAAGCTTGAAATGTTCCTCAAGAAAGTCCAAAAGGAGTATGGGTATCTGCCAGTGATCACTCCTCATATAGGCCAGAAGGAACTTTATGTGACCAGCGGCCATTATGCTCATTATGGTGCTGATTCGTTCCAGCCTATTCATACTCCTCAGGAGGGTGAGGAATTCCTTCTCAAACCAATGAACTGCCCTCATCACTGCGAGATATACAGATCGAAACCGAGATCATACAAGGATCTCCCTGTAAGACTCGCCGAGTTCGGAACGGTTTACAGATATGAGCAGAGCGGTGAGCTCCACGGTCTTACACGAGTACGCGGATTCACACAGGACGACGCCCATCTCTACGTAAGGCCTGACCAGCTCAAGGAAGAGTTTGAAAAGGTGATAGACATTGTACTCTACATCTTCAAGACCTTGAAGTTCGAGGAATACACAGCTCAGGTTTCACTCAGGGATCCTGACGATCATGAGAAATACATAGGTACCGACGAAAACTGGGCAAGAGCGGAAGCCGCCATTGTTGAGGCTGCTCAGGAGAAGGGCCTCAATACCGTTGTTGAGTACGGTGAAGCTGCATTCTACGGACCGAAGCTTGACTTCATGGTGAAGGATGCCATTGGAAGGAAATGGCAGCTCGGTACCATCCAGGTGGATTACAACCTTCCAGAAAGATTCGACCTCGTATATACAGGTGCGGATGACAAGCCTCACAGACCTATCATGATTCACAGGGCTCCGTTCGGTTCAATGGAACGCTTCGTTGCCGTACTGCTTGAGCATACAGGTGGAAAATTGCCATTGTGGCTTGCTCCTGACCAGGTTGCAGTGCTCCCTATAAGTGAAAAATATAACGAATTCGCTAAAAAAGTTTGTAATTTGCTGAATAATTGCGATATTCGCACGCTTATAGACGACAGGAACGAAACTATAGGAAAACGTATAAGGGAGAACGAAATGAAGAAACTTCCTTATCAGCTTATAGTAGGCGAGAAGGAAGAGGCAAACGGCTGTGTATCAGTCAGAAAACAAGGTGGAGAAGATTTGGGCTCAATGACATTGGATGAGTTCAAGGCCTATTTCGGTAATGAAATCAATTCACTTTTGAGCAAATAGGCTCAACAGTGTTTATATAATTGTTTAATATTAATATAGGAGGATACTTTTATAGCAACACCATTTAAACCGCGTCCAGGGGGATTCAGAAAACCTAACCCAAGCGGTCCCCAGCAAAACGGCAACAGAAACAATGCCGCCCAGACGCAGAAGAAAAACGACTCAACAAGAGTGAATGAAGAAATCCGATGCCCTCAGGTAAGGGTTGTAGGGGAGAATGTTCCTGCACAGGGAATATATTCCACACAAGAGGCATTGAGAATGGCTGTTGAGCAGGAGTTGGATTTGGTTGAAATCTCTCCGAATGCAGATCCCCCTGTATGCAAGATACTTGATTACCAGAAGTATCTTTACCAGCAGAAGAAAAAGGCAAAGGAGATGAAATCCAATGCCAGCAAGGTGGTTATCAAGGAGATCAGATTCGGGCCACAGACAGATGAGCACGATTTCCAGTTCAAACTGAACCATGCAAAAAGCTTTCTTCAGGACGGTTCAAAAGTAAAGGCATATGTCTTCTTCAAAGGACGTTCAATTCTGTTCTCGGAGCAGGGTGAAAAACTTCTTCTCCGTTTTGCAGTTGAACTTGAAGAGTTCGGCAAGGCTGAGCAGATGCCTAAGCTTGAAGGAAAAAGAATGATTATGATGATTGCGCCAGTCAGCAAAAAGAAATAGCCTTTCATCAGAATCCATACTGTTTAACAAATTATTAACTTTAAAATTTTTAGCGATGCCTAAAATGAAGTCCAATGCCGGTGCCAAAAAGCGTTTCGAGCTTACCGGGTCGGGTAAAATCAAAAGAAAACATGCCTATCATAGTCATATCCTGACTAAGAAGACAACCAAGCAGAAAAGAAATCTTTGCCACTTCTCAACAATTGCAGAGGTTGATGAGGCAAGAGTAAAGAAACTTATTTTAGCTTAACAACATTATTATTAACCGAGAGTTCAGCAGAGCAAAGTTTCTCAATCAAGAGGAGGAGAACGCTGACCCTCAAAAAACAGTAGATTATGCCAAGAAGCGTAAATTCGGTAGCATCAAGAGCACGCCGTAAAAAAATTCTTAAACAGACCAAGGGTAATTTCCTTGCAAGAGCTAATGTCTGGACAGTAGCAAAAAATACCTACGAGAAAGGTTTGACCTATGCTTACAGGGATCGTAAGAACAAGAAGAGAACTTTCCGTGCATTGTGGATTGTAAGAATCAATGCAGCAGCCAGAGCACACGGAATGAACTATTCACAGTTCATAGGCAAACTTGCCAAGAACAATGTAGGTCTTAACAGAAAAGTTCTTGCAGACCTCGCAATGAATAACCCTCAGGCATTTGAGGCAATTATCAACTCTGTAAAATAGTGTTCTTTGAAATTCGCCTTTTTACATAACAGGTGGTTCAAATTCTCCTTCTGGGGCCTTCTGTATGTCCTTTGGGTGATATGGCTCGGGAATTTCTGGTGGCTTGCTGGCCTTGCAGTGATTTTTGACATTTTCATAACAAGGAAGATACAGTCTCTTTTTGTAAGAAAGGGCTCTCAGGCTCCGAAAAAAAGGAGCGCACTGGTTGAATGGATAGATGCAATAGTGTTCGCTGTGATAGCGGCAACATTCATAAGAATGTTCTTCATTGAGGCATACACCATTCCTACCGGTTCCATGGAGAAAACACTGGCTATAGGAGACTATCTGTTCGTAAGTAAACTGTCATACGGACCAAGAGTCCCTGTTACTCCGGTTTCAGTTCCGCTTGTGCACAACGTAATGCCGTTCTCCGGCAATGAATCCTATTCAACTGTAATTCAGAATAATTACAGGAGATTGAAAGGTTTTTCGAAGGTTAGAAGAAATGACATTGTTGTGTTCGGTTTCCCACACGGCGATACTGTCCTCAAACGTATTCCTGCAGATGACTACTACAGGGTGGTACGGGACAACAACGGCAACAGGGATTTTGTAATAAGGCAGTACGGGCCAATAGTAGTCAGACCTCTTGACAAGTTGGATAATTATGTAAAGAGGTGCGTGGCCATAGCATCAGATACACTGGCAGTAGTCAACGGACAGGTTTATGTGAATGGTGAGAAATCGGCCGATTTCCCGGGAGTTCAGAAAATCTGTAACGTTTATACAAAGGGTGGAGCAATCAATCCGGTCAGGATGGAGGAACTGGGTATGGATTTCAGGAATTGGTTCTTTGACAGCAGCCTTCCGGGCTATTCGGCAGTGACCATGTCCAACGAGGAGATTGAAGCAGTTTCCCGTCTGGATGCCGTTGCCGATGTTCAGGAACTGGTATTTGAAAGTCTGGGTGAAGGACCCGAAGACATTTTCCCGTTCTCCGGCAAATACAAGTGGACAGTTGACAACTTCGGACCACTTTGGGTTCCGGCAGCCGGATCCACCGTGAAGCTTGATATGGAAAACCTTCCTCTGTACAGGAGAATAATCGAATCTTATGAGGGAAACAGACTTGAAGTGAAGGATGGCGCAATCTTCATAAACGGAGAGGAAAGCGGGAGCTATACTTTCAAGCAGGACTATTACTTCATGATGGGTGACAACCGTCACAATTCCCTTGATTCCAGATACTGGGGATTCGTTCCTGAAGACCATATAGTAGGCAAGCCCTGGATGATATGGTTCTCGTCGGATGCTTCAAAGGCGTTCCCTTCCAGCATACGATGGAAGAGATTGTTCAGCTTCATATAAAATTTGTAATTCTTAAAAAAAAGAGTGATATTTGCAGCTCGATAGTTTTGAATAATAATAAAATACAATAATAATGGCAAAGATTTGTCAAATTACAGGCAAGAAAGGAATGAAAGGAAACAATGTTTCCCATTCCAAACGCAGAACCAAGAGGGAGTTCGCTTTGAACCTCAGAACAAAGAGGTTCTGGTTGGAGGAGGAAGGCAGATTCGTAACACTTAAAGTTACAGCAGCTGGAATCCGTAATATAAACAAGAATGGTCTCGCAGAATCTATCAGGAGAGCAGAGAACAATGGTTTCATCAAAATGGTGTAAATATATTTGGATATGGCAGCAAAGAAAGGTAACAGAGTACAGGTGATACTCGAATGTACAGAGCAAAGAGAGAGTGGCGTACCAGGTATGTCCAGGTATATTACCACTAAGAACAAAAAGAACACAACCCAGAGGTTGGAGCGTAAAAAGTATAATCCTTTCCTTAAGAAAGTGACTGTACACCGTGAGATTAAATAACAATTAAAAGTAGAGCGAGATGGCTAAAAAAGCGGTTGCTACATTTAGTGGTGACAAATCACAATCAAAGAACATTACCAAATGTATCCGTATGGTAAAGTCTCCAAAGACTGGTGCATACGTTTTTGAAGAGGAAATGGTTCCAAACGCAGAAATCAAGGATTTTTTCAACAAGAAATAATTCAGTGGCATAAATGTCTGGGAGCCGGTCAAGAAATTGACCGGCTCCCTTTTTTTCTATATCGGAGTTTTGTAATTTTGCAGATTAAATTTGATGGATTATGGCTTTTTTCGGATTATTCTCAAAAAATAAAGAAGAGCAGAAGGAATCACTTGACGCAGGTTTGCAGAAAACCAAGGCCGGTATCTTTGAAAGAATCAAGAGGGCTGTTGCCGGCAGGAGCGAGATTGATGACAACATGCTCGACGCTATTGAGGAGGCGCTTGTAGCTTCGGACATAGGAGTTGACACCACCCTTGAAATCATAGAGAATCTTCAGGATCGTGTTGCTTCGCAGAAGTATATGAATGCATCGGAATTGAACTCCATACTCAAGGAGGAAATAGAGAAGTTGCTTGATATTAACGGAGAGATAGAGAATGCCCCGGCAGCTGTATTTGATTTTTCAAAGAAACCGTACGTAATCATGGTTGTTGGTGTGAATGGAGTTGGCAAGACCACCACAATAGGCAAACTTGCAGCAAGGCTTGCCGCTGATGGAAAGAAAGTTGTTCTCGGTGCTGCCGATACCTTCCGTGCGGCTGCAGTGGACCAGCTTGTTATCTGGAGCGAGAGAGCCGGAGTATCAATAGTAAAGCAGGAGATGGGTTCCGATCCTGCTTCGGTAGCGTTCGATACTCTCAAATCCGCAGTTGCGCAGAATGCCGACGTAGTGCTTATTGATACTGCCGGCAGACTTCATAACAAGATCAACCTTATGAACGAACTTACCAAAATCAAGAATGTCATGAAGAAGGTTGTTCCAGATGCACCGCACGATGTGCTTCTTGTTCTTGACGGTTCAACTGGCCAGAATGCTTATCAGCAGGCCAAGGAATTTACAAGGGCCACCAGCGTTTCGTCCCTGGCCGTTACCAAACTCGATGGGACAGCCAAAGGCGGTGTTGTAATTGGCATAGCGCACAAATTCAAGATACCTGTAAAGTTCATAGGCGTTGGTGAAAAGGTTGAGGACCTGCAGGTCTTTGACAAGAAAGCATTCGTGGATTCATTATTCGATTGAAACAATAATACTTACATATATGGATATTTCTTATAACTGGTTAAAGGAATACGTTGATTTCAATCTCCCTGCAAGCGAGGTTGAAAGGATTCTGACATCAATAGGACTCGAGATAGAGGGATGTGAAACAAGAGAGGAGATACCGGGAGGCCTTGCCGGAGTGGTTGTGGCCGAGGTTCTTACCTGTGAGCCCCATCCGGATTCAGACCATTTGCACGTTACAACGGTTGACTACGGAGCCGGTGAGCCTCTTCAGGTTGTATGCGGAGCACCGAACGTTGCCGCAGGCAAAAAAGTGATGCTCGCCACACTCGGCACGGTACTCCATTTCAGCGATGGTACCGAACTGAAGATGAAGAAGTCAAAGATACGCGGAGTGGAAAGCTTTGGAATGCTCTGCGCTGAGGATGAACTTGGAATCGGCACCAGTCACGATGGTATCATGCTGCTTGATGAGAGCGCCATTCCCGGAACCCCTGCAAAGGAATATCTACAGCTAAAGGAAGACACTGTCTTCACCATAGGACTCACCGCAAACAGAATTGATGCCGCAAGCCATATAGGCGTGGCAAGAGACCTTAGCGCATATCTCAGATACAACAATCTCGGAGGCCTTATGAAATACCCGTCGGTAGAGGAATTCGAATCATTCACTGGCGATAGTTCATCAAATTATTCTCCTGTAAAGGTAAGTGTGAATGCCGGCACAACGGCTCCAAGGTACAGCGGCCTTACCATCAGCGGTGTAAAGGTTGGACAGTCTCCTGACTGGCTCAAGGCAAGACTGCTCTCAGTGGGTCAGAGACCTATCAACAGTGTGGTTGATATAACAAACTTCGTGCTTCAGGAAATGGGCCAGCCTATGCATGCCTTTGATGCCGACAAGGTGAAAGGAAAGCATATTGTTGTTGATTTCTGTCCGGAAGGCACTAAATTCACCACTTTGGATGGAGTTGTACGAACATTGAGTGCTCAGGACCTTATGATCTGCAATGAGGAGGAGCCTATGTGCATGGCAGGAGTGTTCGGAGGCCTTGACAGCGGTGTTACCGAGGATACTGTAAATGTGTTCCTTGAGAGCGCCTATTTCAATCCGGTTTCAATCAGAAAGAGTTCGAAGAGACACGGCCTCAAGACAGATGCAGCTTTCCACTATGAAAGAGGATGTGATCCGCTTGTTACAATATATGCATTGAAGAGGGCTGCACTTCTTATAAAGAGCATCTGCGGTGGTACTATCTGCGGTGATGTAGTTGATGTGATATCCGATTCCAGTGTGATGGAGCCAAAGAAAGTTGAAATCAACTATGACAGAATGCAAAGACTCATAGGCAAGGAAATAGGTGCCGATGCTATCAGAACAATCATGAAGAACCTTGACATGAACTTTGTAGAGGAAACCGGTGAAGGTGCACTTGTTGAAATCCCACCTTTCAGAGTGGATGTTTACAGGGAGTGTGACATTGTTGAGGATGTGCTCAGGATTTATGGCTATAACAACATTGAATTCCCTCAGACAATGAGCGCATCAATAAATACCGGCGTGAAACCTGATCCTGAGAAGTTCATGCGCAGCGCATCCAACTTCCTTGCAGCAGAAGGGTTCAATGAAATAATGAACAACTCGCTTTCAAAGTGCGATTATTACAAATCGTTGAAGACATATCCTGCTGACAACTGCGTAATGATAATGAATCCTCTGAGCAGTGATCTCAACTGCATGAGGCAGACTCTTCTATTCAGTGCGCTTGAAGTTGTAGCATACAATGTGAACAGGCAGACAAACAATCTCAGACTGTTCGAGTTCGGTCACGTGTACGGCTTCAATCCTGAAATCAAAGCGGAGGATGACAAGACAGTTCTCAAGCCGTATTCCGAGGAACAGCAGCTGTCAATAACCATTTCCGGTAATGGAATCACAGGCTGGCGCAACAGGACAGCGGGAGGAAATTTCTTCACTCTCAAGGCATACGTTGAGCAGCTTTTCAGCCGTTACGGCATAAATGTCAATTCTCTTGAAACAGCACCCGCACCGGCCGACCTGTTTGCGGAAGGAATGACATATATGGCAAACGGCAAGGAACTGGCCTCATTGGGACAGGTTGCGGCGCCAAGGCTGAAACAGCTCGGCCTTAAACAGCAGGTCTATTTTGCCCAGATCAGATGGGACGTTCTTTTCAAGCTTGTGAAGAGAGTCAAGGTGCAGTTCAAGGAACTGCCAAAGTATCCGGAAGTCAAACGTGACCTTGCACTGCTTATAAACAAGGATGTGAAATATTCAGACTTGTACAGAAGCGCATTCGGTGCCGAGAAGAAACTCTTGAAGAACGTTTCATTGTTTGATGTTTATACTGGTGACAAGATTCCTTCAGACAAGAAGCAGTATGCGTTGAGCTTCACCTTGCGTGATGAGGAGAAGACACTGAATGACAATGTGGTTGAATCTGTAATGAACAAACTTGTAAAGGCGTTCGAATTCAAGTTCGGAGCACAGTTGAGATAGATTATGAATGCATTGGAAACCTGCCTGTCCTGTGTGGATCTGACTTCGCTTCACACCCAGGATACACAGACAATCATAAAAGGCTTTACAGAGAAGGTCAACAGCTTTCATTCGCTTTATCCTGAACTGCCGCTACCTGCTTCAATATGCGTATATCCTAATTTCGGCAGGACAGTAAGAGAAACACTTTCCAAGGGAGCCGCCGCACAGGTGCAGGTAACCTGTGTGGCCGGAACTTTCCCTACATCTCAGAGCTGGACAGATGTAAAACTACTGGAGGCCCGTCATGCAGTGGAGGAGGGAGCCGATGAAATAGACATGGTTCTTGCGGTAGGAGAGTTCCTGGAAGGGAATGTGGAGAAGGCGCAGGAGGAGATCCGTCAGATGCGCAATACCATTGACTCCGCATCTGCAGGGAGGAAAATACTCAAGGTGATTCTTGAAACGGGTGCTCTCAAGACAGAGGAAAACATTGCCGCCGCTTCTTTCCTTGCCATGGAGGCCGGTGCTGATTTCATCAAGACTTCTACCGGTAAGATGGAGCCATCGGCTACTCCGGAGGCTGCCCGGATCATGTGCGGATGCATACGCGAATTCCATGAGAAGACCGGCAGAATGGTTGGATTCAAGCCTGCAGGCGGTATTTCCACTACAGAGGATGCCTTGCAGTACTATGGAATAGTTGAAAGCATACTTGGCAGCAAATGGCTCAATAAAAACTACTTCAGGATAGGAGCGAGCCGTCTTGCGAACAATCTTGTTTCAGAGCTCGTAGGTTCAAAGGTATCTTGCTTCTAGGCAGTCTTCCGTATGGCTATCGCCGGTGGAAGAATTAGAAGGAGAAGTAGTTTGTAATGGTGTTGAGCAGCAGAATCATTGAGAAAATGTAGAATAATGAGTCTGTCCTGCGATTGCTCTCGGAAGAGAATAGAATACCGGATGTCAAGGCAGCCGGTATTGCTATATAAAAGCCTAGGGGACCTCCGCCCATCCCTGAGTTGAATGCAAAGAAGAGAATCACAACGCTGGCAAAACATATCAGGGTTGCATGCTGCATGTTGTACATGCTGGATTCGCTCAAATAATTGTGATTGTTCTTCAGATGTACTGCAGGAATTATTGTGGCCAGAAACAGCAGATATGTAATAGGGTGCATGCTGGCGAAAGGTGTTGACAGGTGTGCCGCCTTGCTTATGAACGCTCTTGCGGTTTCCATGCTGTCAGATAAAAGGATTTCCCTGAACAGGATGCAGTACAGAATCGGACAGGTCAGAGCTGCCAGTACAACAACTATCCTTTTTGCATTCGTTTGTGCGAACATGCAGATAATCAGCATTAAAGGCGCCAGCCATAAGACGGAAGGGAACAGAAGGATTGACGCTCCGATTGTAAGCAACGGGAGAAATATTCTGCCTTGCGTGAAATACAGGACGGTGTAAATGATGAATACGGGTACTGTCTGCCAGAATTGGAATGTGGCATCGGTTGCGGAGGACAACGTGATGGCAAGAAAGATAAGAATGGTGATTTCCGCCTTGACATCCCGGGCGCATCTTGAAAGAAGGAGGATTCCAAGAACTGATGCAAGTTCAAGTGCGCAGAATATCAGCGCATCCGTCCTGAAATTGTTTATTATGAACAATATCAGTCCGAAAATGCAGAGTATGTACAGAATGGCCTTGCGTTTGTTCTCAAACATATCACAGTTCAATCTTTTTACAAATCAGTCCTTTTTCCTTGATAGCCTCCATAACAAGAGGGAGGGCGTAGAACATGTTGTTGGCGCTCTTTATGGAATTATGGAAGACAATGATGTCTCCCGGCTGAATATGCGGTATGACATTTCTGGCGCATCTTGCCCCTGAAATGGTACTGTTATAATCACGGCTGATTATGTTCCACATTATGATCTTGTATCTTTCAGCAAGCATTCTGGCCTGATTGATTCCTATTCTGGCGTAAGGCGGGCGGAACAGGTTGGAGCGGATTGTGTCGGCGGCAATGTCAATGTCCCTGATGTAGTCTCCGGTAGGCATGCCCCATCCTTTTACATGCGAATATGAATGGTTGCCAACGGCATGTCCTCTGTTCATTATCTCCTGATAAAGTTCCGGGAAGAGTTCAACGTTCTTTCCTATGCAGAAAAAGGTGGCTTTGGCATCATATTTGTCAAGCAGATCCAGAACCCAGGGTGTAACTTCAGGTCTCGGACCATCATCGAAAGTGAGGAATATGCCGTCCTTTTCATCCGGGAAATTCCAGATGAATGAAGGATAAAGTTTTTTTATGAGTCCGATTGGTTTGATTTTCATTGCTGGTGCTGCAAGCTTTGTGTCGCTGCCGGTGTTTTGGGTGGCAAAGATATAAAAAATTGCTAACTTTGCGTAATATGACAAGTTTGAAGAAAATATTCATTTCTCTGTTTATCTGCACATTATCGGTGCAGCTGTTCACCGCTTGCAACAAGGAGGTCACAATACCTAAAAAGGAGATGGCCAACATTCTGGTTGATATGTATCTGGCGGACTTCTACATTGAACGTCACAATATGCATTCAATCACTGATACCCTACTGGTTTATGACGGGGTGCTTGCAAAATATGGATATACATACGAACAGTACGAGGCCAGTGTCAGAAAATACATAATCAAGGACGATGAGTATATAAGAATCCACAAACTTGCTCAGGAAATAATCAGTAAGCGCAAGATTCTTGCCATAAAGCGTGCCTATGAAATGGGGAATGTCAATTCCGGGCCATTCTGGCTAAGCGATTCCGTGAGGAAATACAGTAGCCGGGAACTGCTTTATAAGGCTCAGTACAGGTCTTACAGGTGGCTTGCCAAGGTGAAGCCTAATGACACCATCGTTCCCGGTCTGGGCATCATTGCAGATACTTCTCTTGCAGATTTTCCATCTGATGTAAAATGGTGGCAACGCAATGTCAATCCGAATTTGAATAATTAATCCAACATGTCAACTATACTGTTCAATCATATTGTGTTCGGACCTATAATCAGCCGTAGATTGGGTCATTCCTTGGGTGTCAATCTTTTGCCTAAATTCGGGAAATGGTGTTCATTCGACTGCATCTATTGTGAATGCGGATGGAACAAGGATGGCAGGAAGGACAATGTGCTGCCTTCAAAGGATGATGTTAAGGATGCGCTGGAGGGCAGGCTCAAGGAACTAAAGGCTTCCGGGAATCCGGTTGATACCATCACTTTCAGCGGCAACGGAGAACCCACCCTTCATCCGGATTTCGCTGAAATAATTGATTTTACTCTTGCGGCACGTGACCGGCTTTATCCCGATGCCAAGGTTTCAGTTCTTTCCAATGCAACTCAGACTGGTCGGGAGGAAGTGCGCAAGGCGCTTATGAGAGTTGACAATCCTATACTCAAAATAGACTCTCCGCTTGAGGAGATGGCCCGTGCGATTGATAATCCGGCACCAGGATATTCACTTGATTCCACCATTGCGAATCTTAAACTGTTCAACGGCAATTTCGTTCTTCAGACCATGTTCCTCAAAGGCTGGGACAGAGATGGAAAGCTCCACATAGACTGCACGGACCCCGTGCATTGTCAGGCTTGGATTGAACTTGTAAGGGAATTGCGTCCGCGTGAAGTTATGATGTACACTCTCGACAGAGAGACTCCTCAGAAAGGACTTGAAAAGGTCAGTGTGCAGGAAATGGAACGAATCGCAGCTCCTCTGCTCGCAGAGGGTTTCAAAGTGCAGATAAGAGGCTGAGAAACCTCCTTCTTATTTTTGGCGAATATCAAATAATTGAGTAAATTTGTATGATATTATTGTTCTTGAAACACTAATTTAAAACTCATATGTATAAAAAAATCACTTCGGCTGTTTTGACCCTTGCAGCCTTTTTGTTGGTTTCTGCCAGTGCATTCGCTCAGGGCAGCGCCGCCAGATTTGTTAAGAATCAGCTTAAGACAGATTCGCTGTTCACTCATTCAGTAGTAGGAATCAAGGCTGTTAACGAGCACGGCAAAGTGATTGCCGAATGGAACAGCACAATGCCGCTTCTTACGGCTTCCACTATGAAAACTCTTACAACAGGTATGGGCCTTAAGTATCTTGGCAAGGACTTCAGATACGAAACCAAAGTGGTTTACAGCGGAAAGGTCAGCGATGGTATTCTCTACGGTGATCTTATAATTGTGGGCGGTGGTGATCCTACCCTCGGTTCAAAGGATACTCTCGCAACTCCGATTGACAAAGTGTTCGGCCAGTGGGCTGAAGGAATGAAGAAAGCAGGAATCAGCAAGATTACAGGCAATATTGTAGTTGATGACAGTTATTTCGTTCGCGAGCAGATGCCTGACAGCTGGAGCTGGGGCGATTTCGGCGAGGATTACGGTGCAGCGCCAAGCGGCCTGACATTCTGCGAGAACTGCCAGGAACTTGAAGTGATTCCAGGTGAAAAGGAAGGCGACCCTGTACAGGTTAATCAGGTATATCCCGTTGTTCCGGGACTCAAGATTGTAAACAAACTTACAACAGGTGGCGAAAAGGACGGCAACGAGGCTGCATATTATGTACAGGATTTTGCACGCTGTGTTTCTTACGAAGGACAGTTCGGCCGTGCAAGGAAAGTTTACCATCCTCTTCAGTCATGCAGATTCCCACAGCTTGCGTGCGGTAACGAATTCGCAAAATTCCTCCTTGCAAAAGGCTTCCAGTTCAACGGAGAAATAGTTGATATCACTGAATATGCAAAACAGGATTATGCAAATGAGGCCGTTGAAGTAGCAAAGACATATTCACCTGAACTCTGGAGAATTGTTCTGGTAACAAACAGAATAAGCCAGAACCTCTACGCAGAGACAATCTGCAAGACAATAGGCAAAGTCCTTGCCGGTGAAGGAAGTTACTACGCAGCTCTCAAGAAAATGCATGAACTTTACAAGGAGAACGGATTGAGCATATTCGGTTTCAGACAGGCAGATGGAAGCGGTCTTTCAAGAAAGGATCATGTATCACCAGCATTCTTCTGCAACTATTACAACATGATGGCAAAATCGGACGTGTTCCCTGAATTCTTCCTTTCACTTCCTGTTCCGGGACACGGCGGTACGCTCAAGAGCGTTCTCAAGGATGAACCAGCAAAGCTGAAAGAAAGGATTCACGCAAAGAGCGGTTCGCTCAACGGAGTAAAATGCTACGCAGGATATGTTCAGGCAGGCAAGAAGAACGGCCTGATCAGATTCGCAATACTCACAAACAATTACTGCTATCCTACATCGGCCGTGCAGCCTAAGATAGAGGGTTTCATGAAGGCATTGGCTCAAGAAGACTAATCAATAACAACATAAACATTTTAAATCATATTTCAATATGCTTAAACTTTCAGATAAGGCCATTGCAATGCCTTCATCACCAATCAGAAAACTTGTACCTTTTGCGGACGAAGCAAAAAAAAGAGGCGTAAAGGTTTATCATCTTAACATCGGTCAGCCTGACATCGAGTCTCCTCAGTGCGCTCTTGACGCAATCAGGAACATTGACCTCAAACTTCTTGCATACGCAAATTCAGCAGGAAACGAGTCTTACAGAAAAGGTCTTGCAAAATACTACAACAATATCAACATCAAGGTTGATTATACAGACATTCTGGTAACAACATCCGGCAGTGAGGCTGTTGAACTTGCTCTCAAGGCTGTCTGCAACCCTGATGATGAGGTTATAGTAATGGAGCCTTTCTACACCAACTACAATGCATTCGCACTTCAGAACGGTGTCAAGCTCGTTCCTATCCATACATCAATTGAGGACGGTTTCAAACTCCCTCCTGTAGAGGAATTTGACAAACATATCACCGAAAGGACAAAGGCTATTCTCATCTGCAACCCTGGTAACCCTACCGGTACCCTTTATTCAAAGGAGTCACTCCTCAAACTGGGCGAGATAGTTAAGAAGCATAACCTGTATCTTCTTACTGATGAGGTTTACAGGGAGTTCTGCTATTCAGACACTCCTCACTTCTCATGTGCAGAGATTCCTGGATGTGAAGAGAATGTAATCCTTCTTGATTCAGTTTCAAAACGTTACAGCATGTGTGGTGCTAGAATAGGTTGCATTGTCACACGTAACAAGGAGTTGTTCAAGGCTCTCATGAAATATGCTCAGGCAAGACTTTGCTCACCTGTTGTGGAGCAGATTGCAGCTGAGGCTGCCCTCAACACTCCAAAAGAGTATTTCGCTGCTGTGAAGGCCGAGTATATTCACAGAAGAAATGTGATGGTTGACCTTCTCAACAAGATTCCTGGTGTTTTCACTCCTACACCTCAGGGCGCTTTCTATACCATTGCATCACTTCCTGTTGACAACGCAGACAAGTTCGCTCAGTGGTTGCTCGAGGAATTCGAATACAACAAGCAGACCGTTATGGTAGCTCCTGCTGCCGGCTTCTACGCTACACCTAACACCGGTTTGAACGAGGTAAGACTTGCTTACGTTCTCAAGGTTGAGGATATTGAGGCCGCTATCAAGTGTCTTGAGGAAGCTCTCAAGGTATATCCTGGCAGAACAAACAAATAATATAGTTTGTAAATATATTCCAAGAAACGTGTTTCCGGCCCGGTGCTGGAGACACGTTCTTCTATTTATGGCCTATTAATTGCTTTATTTGCCCAAAAAAAATTAAATTTGCAGATTAATGGTTTTATTGGATTAATATCGGTTTATGAAACGCTTCATCTGGATTTTATGTCTTCTGGCTTTCTGCACTGCATGCTCTCCTGAGAAGGAGCAGGCATCTGAGGTTGAAATAACCCCTATCATGCACAAGGCTCTCAATGATTCAACATCTATCTTCTATGCAGATTTCAAATCATTCCCCGTTGAGAGGAATCTTCTTCCAATCGGTGTGTTCGACAGCGGAACAGGCGGGCTTACGGTCCTTGAAGTGATGCTGGAACTGGATGAGTTCGACAATGTCACAGGGGAGGCAAAGCCGGACGGCATTCCTGATTTCGTGGGCGAGAAATTCCAGTATCTCGGCGACAATGCCAACATGCCATACGGCAACTATTCATCGGAGAACAAGGATATGTTCTTCAGGGAACTGGTTGTGAAGGACGCATTGTTCCTGCTTGGTCAGAAATTTCATAACGGTTTCATGGACAGGGAAGGCTCTGAGCTGAAGGAATCCTGCAAGATACTTGTCATAGCCTGCAATACAGCAACTGCATACGGCCTTACCGATATCAAGAACCTTCTTGAGCTCAGCGGCACTGGCATCAGGGTCATAGGCGTGATAAACGCAGGTGTCAACGCACTGTTCTCCCAACTTGGTGATAGTCAGGACTCTTCTGCAGTTGGAGTTCTTGCAACCAAGGGAACGATAGCTTCAGGAGCATATCAGAGAACCATTGAAGAAATGGAGGCCAGACTCTCCTATAAAAGCAAGCTGACCGTAGTGAACCAGCCATGCGCAGGTTTTGCGGAATCAGTTGACACAGATCCTGATTTTGCGGACGCAAGCCGCAAGGAAGTGAGGGATTCCTACCGCGGACCTGTTCTTGGCAATACGCTCAACGATATAAGGGAGGATCTGCTTCCTGTTTATCATTTCGCATCTGAAAACGGAGAACTGCTCACATCTCAGACAGACAGTTCAAAAGTAATGCAGCTCAATGCTTCATGCAATTATGCAAGGCTGCATCTTGTAAACCTGATAGAAAGATACAGGGAAATGGGCGGCAGGGCTCCTATGAAACATATCATTCTTGGATGCACCCATTATCCTTTCCTTCTTGACACGCTCAAGAAAGCTGTTCAACAGATAAGGGAATACACTGTTGATGGCGTTGCAGTATATGCAAAGCTTCTTCCAGAGAACGTCAATTTCATTGATCCTGCAAAATTCACGGCAATTGAGGCATACAATGCATTGAGGGAGGACAAGCAACTGGCATTGTCCTTGGAGGATACACAGGTGTCGGCATTCATTTCGATTCCGGTATATGGTCTGCTTCCTGACCAGCTGACTGAGAACGGTGAACTTGCATACGATTTCAAATATGGCAGGGAGTATGGTACTGAAGACATTACAACGGTTAAGGTTCCATTGCTTCCAAGATATATGAGTCAGGACAATATAAACAGGCTTGCCAGCCTTGTACCTGTTTCATATTCATATATTTTCGGGCAGAAAAGTAAACTTGCAGAATAGAAGGACTTATGGGGTTTGCGGCAAGCATGAGCAATGAGGAGATAGAAAAGCTGCCTTTTGCTGCCTTTGGCGGCGAAATCATAGTTGTTGACAATGCCAAAGGGCGCTGCTATGCTCAAGCCATAGAATATCTTTCGGCTCAGAAAGTATTGGGATTCGATACCGAAACAAAACCTTGCTTTGTTGCAAGGCATCCAAGGAACATGCTTGCGCTTCTGCAGTTGAGCGGTCCGGACAAGGCTTTCCTTTTCAGATTGCCTAAAACCGGAATTCCGCAGGAACTGGCCGCCATTTTATCAGATGACAGAATCCTTAAAATAGGGGCGGCTGTGGATGATGATGTGGCAGGACTTAGAAAATACAACGATTTTTCCGGCAAGGGTTTTGTTGATTTACAGACGGTTGTGGCGGAATACGGTATTGAGCAGAAAAGCGTGAAGAGAATGGCGGCTATCATATTGGGCGTGAGAATATCAAAGTCTCAGCAGCTTTCCAACTGGGAGAGTTCTGTGCTTTCATCGGCTCAGCAGCGCTATGCTGCCATTGATGCATGGATATGCCTGCAGATGTGGAATAAACTGTCGGCAGTGAAAAATTTATAGGGGGAATATGCGGCAGATGACTCAGATAGTTTTGAGAAAAGGGCGTGATGCTTCCTTGAAAAGATTCCATCCATGGGTCTTTTCCGGGGCCATTGCATCTGTAAGAGGAAAAGTTTCCGAGGGAGATATGGTTGATGTCATATCTTCCGAGGGGCAGTTTCTTGGCAGAGGACATTGGCAGGAGGGGTCTATCAGTGTACGGGTTCTTACATTCAAAGATGAGGCTGTTGACGCATGTTTCTGGGAGAAGAGAATCTCACAGGCATTCCAGGCAAGAAACAGGATGCCTTTGCTGAAAGATGCCGCAAATCCTACTGACGCATACAGACTTGTTCACGGAGAGGGAGACAATCTTCCCGGCCTTGTGATAGATGTTTATGGCAACGTGGCTGTAATCCAGGCGCACAGTGCCGGTATGTTCCTTCAGCGGGAGGAAATATCCAATGCTATCAGGAAAGTGCTTGGAAAAGGAATAGGTGCCATATATGACAAAAGTGAGGCAACCGCCCCTTTCAAGGCCGGTCTTGATTTGAGGGACGGTTATCTGTGGCGTCAGGATGGCGTTGAAGATTCTCAATCGCGGATGGTTCTTGAGAACGGATACAAATTCATAGTTGACTGGGTGTGCGGGCAGAAAACGGGATTCTTCCTTGACCAGCGCGAAAACAGAATGCTCGTTGGCAGGTATGCGCAGGGCAAACGTGTTCTCAACCTGTTCTGCTATACTGGCGGTTTCTCAATCTATGCTCTGGCCAATGGAGCCTTGAGCGTTGATTCAGTTGACAGTTCGGCCACCGCAATTGAAATGCTGGAGAATAACATTGCCGCCAATTTCAATGAACAGATTGCTTCAAGGCACAAATCGTATACGGAGGATGCAATTGATTTCATGAAGAATTCGCCCGATGGCGGATATGACTTGATAATTGTTGATCCGCCTGCATTCGCAAAGCACCGGGGAGCACTGGACAATGCCTTGAGAGCGTACAGGAGGCTTAATGCATCGGCAATTGAAAAAGTTGCTGAATCAGGGATAGTCTTTACTTTCAGCTGCTCGCAGGCCGTTGACAAGCAGGCCTTTGCGCTTGCGGTATTCTCTGCGGCGGCTCAAGCGGGCCGAAAGGTCAGAATCATAGGAAGACTTACACAACCGGCGGACCATCCGGTTAGTATATATCATCCCGAGGGAGAATATCTCAAAGGACTTGTACTATATGTAGAATAGCAATATTGGAGGATTTCAATATGAACGGAAATATGATGAACGCTGAATCTTTCAGATTCTGCCCGATTGCAGGAGAGCAGGCAAGAATCATTGAATGGATTCTTTCAGGTCTCGAAGGAATAGTGGACGACAATGTCTTCTTCAATGTGAATCTTGCTGTGGAGGAGGTTGTTGAAAACGTTGTATCCTATGCATACGAAAATGGAGACGGTTTCCTTGAAGCAAGCAAGGAAATCACAGGCGACGGCATTCTTCGTATTGTAATAAAGGACGGTGGCGTTAAGTTCAATCCTTTGGACAAGGATGATCCGGATATAACGCTTTCCGCTGAAGAAAGAGAAATAGGGGGTCTGGGAATATTCCTTTGCAAAAGCCTGATGGACAAGGTATATTACAATTATGAGAATGGTTGCAATGTACTTGTTATGGAAAAGAACGTAGCTTGATCTGCATCATGTACAAGAGTTTGTTGAGACATATCGCTTTTCATCTTGCACTATTGTGCGTTGCAGTATCTTCAATTAAACTGTACGCTCAGCAGGAGTCTGCTCAGTTGGCAGGAGCAGGAGGTCTTGCCAAACTGACTTTCATGCCTAACTGGCGTCCGCAGTCTCAGTTTACAGGCTACTATATAGCCAGAATCAAAGGTTTTTATGCAGAGGAGGGACTGGATGTTACAATAAGACATCTACCTCAGGGTTCAACATATTCTGCACTGGACTGTTTGAACGAAGGGACGGTTGACATTATTTCAAATCTGTTGATAACCTGTATGACAGGAGCTTCAAAAGGATATGACATTGTGAACGTATTGCAGACATCACAGCATAGTTCTCTGGTGTGCGTGGCTCAGGATTCGGTAGGCAGGCTTGAAGACCTTGCAGGAAAGAAAGTGGGCATCTGGAGAAGTGAAAACGGCGAATGCGCTGAGTCCGCTTTCATGGAACGGAATGTCAAGATCAACTGGATTCAATTCATACGCGATATCAATCTCTTCATATTCAAGGCAGTTGATGCAATATTGGCGTACTCATATTCAGAGTATCTGGAAATCCTTCTTTCAAAAGGCGATATTCCCGAGAATCACGTATTGCATTTTTCGGATTTTGGCTACGATTTTCCTGAAGACGGACTGTATGTGAAGAGTTCATTCCTCAAGGATAACAGAAAAATTGTGGAGGCTTTTGTGAGGGCTTCGAAAAGAGGCTGGGAGTGGACCGCCGAACACAAGGAGGAAGCCATTGACCTTGTCTGCCATTATTTGAAGCCGTTCCAGACGGGAACAAGCAGATACTTTCAGTCACTTATGCTTGATGAGGTGCTGAGGCTGCAGGTGAAAGATGGTGAACGCAGTTTCAAGACTATTGGCATGGATGAATTCAATTTGCTGAAAACTAAATTGTTGAAGGGCGGTATGCTTGACAGCGACATTGATTATAATAAATTCACAGTTGATTTGCTTAATGGCGGGAATAAATAAAATAGCAGATAAGATCAATCTGTTTGGATTGATAAGACAGAACTTGGTTATCAGGTTGAGTTTCTTCATCCTGATAATAGCAGTCTGTGTATTCCTGCTCAACAATTTGTTTTTCTGGACCATTTCCACAAAAGAACTGCTGCAGTCCGGTAATACTAACGTGCAACAGAAACTCAGCATTGCCATTGCAGGCGTCGATCATGATCTTCATGCAGTTGAGACAGCTCTTGACAACGTCAAATGGGTGGTTGAAGAAAGTCTCGAAGATGAGGAGCGCCTGTACGATATCACTCGTAAGGTTGTTTCCGAGAATGAGGAGATAAGCGGTTGCGCCATTGCTTTTGCTCCATATTTCCATAAGGAGGAATTGTTCTTCTCTCCATATTCATATGTCAATTACAGAGGTGAGATAGTTTCAAAGCAGTTGGGAAATATAAATAACAACTACCATTTTCTGGACTGGTATCAGATACCTGCACTGCTTAAGGAACCTGTATGGAGCGAACCATATTTTGACGAAGGCGGTGCCAATATGCTCATGTCAACATACTCTCTGCCACTGATTGACACAAATGGGAACGTATATGCAATATTCACCGCCGATCTTACGCTGAGCACGATTACAGAACTTGTATCCAACATCAAGCCTTATCCTACGTCATTCGCTTTCCTTATCAGCCGGAATGGAACCTTCGTGGCACATAAGGACTCATCCTATATCTTCACACATACGGTCTTTTCCGCCGCAGCTGAGGAAAAATCAAAGGACCTTTTTGCAGTAGGCGAGAAAATGCTTGACGGGCAGAAAGGCATTTATACCACTTACACTTATCAGGGTGATGACAGCTGGTTCATAACCTACGGCTCATTGAAGAACAAATGGTCCCTTGCAATCCTAAGTGATTATGACTATGTCCTTGATGGCATCAAGCATCTTACCTGGGTTTCTCTCGTCTTTGTGATAATGTTCGCAATAATCCTTTTCTCGGTTATCAGGCGTATGATGAAGAGACAGCTCAGACCATTGGTTAAATTGAGCGATTCCGCCCTTAGGATAGCAAAGGGAGATTTCCATGCAGAGCTTCCTGAAATAGACACCCACGATGAAATGTCGAGGCTCAAGGACAGTTTCGAGTACATGCAGAAGTCTTTGGTGACATATATCGATGAGCTGAAAAGGACCACAAGTACAAAGGAAAGAATCGAGAGTGAACTTCGTATTGCTTCCGATATACAGAGACAGATGGTGCCATCTGTTTTCCCGCCTTTCCCTGAAAGGTCGGATATTGACGTTTTTGCCATTCTCAACCCGGCAAAGGAGGTTGGAGGCGATCTTTATGACTATTTCATAAGAGATAACAAGTTCTATTTCATAATAGGCGATGTTAGCGGGAAGGGAGTGCCGGCTGCTATTTTTATGGCAATTGCCAGAAGTGCATTCAGATACGTGGCATCTTCCGAAGAGAATGTTGCCAGAATGATGGGCAAACTCAACGACAGTATAACGGAAGGCAATCCTACCAATATGTTCATCACCATGTTCATAGGAAAGATAGACCTGATGACAGGAGAGTTTGAATACTGCAATGCAGGCCACAATCCTGGCGTAGTGATGGACAGCACAGGCAATGCGGAGTACCTTGAACTGAAGAGCAATCTTGTTGCCGGAGTCATGAACGGATTCAAGTATTCCGGTCAGAGCTCACACATTGAGAAAGGAAGCACTTTGCTTTTCTACACCGATGGTGTGACTGAAGCTGAAAACGCAGCCAAGGAATTATATTCAGAAGAAAGACTGCTTTCATTCTGTTGTGGCAAGAAATTTGCTGATAGCGAGGAATTCATAAATTCGCTCTTTGCCAATGTAAGGACATTCGCAGACGGGGAGGAGCAGAATGACGATATAACCATGCTGGTCATTAAATTGAAGTAATAACAATTTAAATAATAATAATATGGATGTAACTATTAAAAATGAAGGAGCTGTTTGCTTCGTTACATTGAACGGAAGGTTGGATACAACCAATGTTCAGAGATTCAATGAAGATATCATTCCTGTAATGAATTCAGATGCCAGGGAGATTGAACTGGACTGCTCAGGCATGTCCTATACCAGCAGCCAGGGACTGCGTTCTTTCCTTACTCTTCAGAAGAAGATTGAAAGCAAGGGCGCTAAAATGGTTTTGAAGAATATGCAGCCTAATGTGAAGCAGGTGTTTGACATTACCGGTTTTTCAAATATCTTCAAGATAATTTAATTCAGACGTAACTTTCTTTTCAGATGGCTTTTGTAAAGGGGAAGCCTGTTACCTTTGCTTTTCTGTTGCTTATGTTCAGCGCCCAGCTGGCATTTGCGCAGATAACAAAGATAAAGGGTCGTGTCACAGATTCGCAGACAGGGGAGGGAATACCTTTTGCCGGAGTGTATTTCAAGGACTCCAAGGTTGGTGTATATTCTGACCTTGATGGTTATTATACACTGGAAACAAGGAATCTCACTCTCAAGACTCTGTGTGTGTCAATCCTTGGTTACGAAAGTCTTGAAATGGATGCCAATGTAGGTAATTTTGCCAAGTTGGATTTCAAGCTCAATCCTGTAATCAGCAATCTGAGCGCCGTTGTAGTAAAACCTGGCAACAGTTACATGAAGTCCATTCTTCGCAAGATAGATGAAAATAAAATCAATAACGATCCAAAGAATCTTCAGGATTACAGTTGTGATGTCTATACAAAGATGGAGCTGGACATAACCAATCCGCGTGAACAGATAACCAACAAGAGAATCGTTCAGAATTTCGGATTTGTCTTTGATTATATAGATACCTCCGTTGTAAGCGGACAGCCATATCTTCCTGTCCTGATTTCTGAAAGTGCAGGAAAGAAGTACCATTCTCTGGACCCTGAGATGGACAAGGAGGTTCTTGAGGCATCAAGAGTTTCCGGTTTCGAGGATAATTCAAGCATGTTGCCTTTCACAGGCAGTATGTATCTCAAAGTGAATTTCTACGACAACTACATAAATGCCTTCAATCTTGATGTGCCATCGCCGTTGTGCGCGCATGGTATGATGTATTACAACTACTTCCTCATAGATTCAATTCAAATTGATGGAAGGAAGACTTATGTGATACGTTTCCATCCGGGTAAAAATATCAGTTCCGTGGCTTTTGACGGGGAAATGCAGATTGATGCTCAGGATTATGCTATGAGAACCATGCATGCAAAACTCAAGAAGAATGCCAATGTGAACTGGGTCAGGGACTTTGTAATGGATGTGGAACACAGGAAACTCAATGATTCCACTTGGTTCTATTCCAAGGAAAAGATGTATGCGGATTTCTCCGTTACCATGAATGACTCATCAAAGATGCTGTCCTTGCTGGGTAACAGGGAGATTGCTTTCACCAATCCTGTGCTTGACAGAAGCGCTTTTCCCGATGAGAATGTGACACGGCACAGGGGCAGGGTGATGATGAACAATGGAGGAGTTGCACGTCCGGAGGCGTTCTGGGACAGCATAAGACCGTATGCGCTTTCACAGAAGGAGAAGAATATTTACACAATGGTTGATTCAATAAAGAACGTTCCCTTGTACAGGAATATATACACGGCCATAACAACCATTGTTACCGGATATTACGACAGAAAATTTCTGGGTTACGGACCTTATAACAAGCTGCTTTCTTTCAATAACCTGGAAGGATTGAGACTTCAGCTCGGACTGAGAACAACCAAGATGTTCAGCAGGAAGGTCAGGTACACTGTATTCGGTGCTTACGGCTTCAAGGACAAGGATATCAAGGGCGGAGGCACAATCGAATACATGCTGGGTACGGAGCCTTTCAGAAAACTTACTTTCAATGCTTTTCACGATGTTAGGCAGCAGGGACTCTCGGCCAGCCAGTTCTCGGAAAGCAGCATATTCGTGTCCATACTTTCAAGGGGTGGTCAGAAACGAAGCATGGTGAACGAGCTGAGTCTTGATTATGAACACGAGCATACGCCCGGATTCACCAGCATTTTCTCCGTTTCTCACAAAAGGATATTCTCGAACAGATATGTTCCTATGATTGCTCCGGATGGGACTGCGTTTCACAGCGTTGCATCCAACAACATTCATTATGCCGCAAGGTTCTCCTTTGACCAGTCCTTTGTAAGAGGTGTGTATGTGAGAACATACGTTCCCTCAAGAAGGCCTGTGATAACTCTTGACCTTATCGGCGGTGTCAAGGGAATTGCAAGAAACGACTTCGAGTTCTTCAGACCTGAATTGTCCTTCATTGTATCTCCTCCTATACCGCCATTTGGCACTTCAACTTTAAGAATAAATTCAGGAACCATTATTGGCAAGGTTCCGTATCCGTTATTGAAGATTCACGAAGGTAACGGCACTTATTTCCTTGACAGGAATGCCTTCTCCTGCATGGACTTCTACGAATTCGCATCCGATACCTGGGTGTCCCTCTTATATGAGCACAATTTCAACGGCTATTTCCTTGGAAAGATTCCTTTGCTGAAGAAACTGAACTGGCGTGAAGCCCTTACTGTTAAGGCGGCATACGGAACGCTTCGTGACGAGAACGACGGATGCATAGGGCAGGACGGCATGCTCATCAATACCAAGGCAAATCCCTATCTGGTTTTCCCTGAAGGAATGGAGGAACTCAAAACGCCTTACGTAGAGATAGGCGCGGGAATCACCAACATTTTCAGGCTGTTCAGGGTTGATGCTACCTGGAGACTCACGCACAGACATAAATTCAAGGACGGAGTCAGGACGAATGCTCATAACTTCTCCGTAACATTCGGCTTTGAATTCAAGTTCTAAAATAAATTTGCAAAATATAGAATAATAACCTACTTTTGTATTCCCAAAACGGTGCTATGGCCGAGTGGCTAGGCATCGGTCTGCAAAACCGAGTACAGCAGTTCGAATCTGCTTGGCACCTCCAGCAAATGCCTCTGAGATATCTCAGGGGCATTTCTCGTATAAAAACCCTCCTAAATCCCTCCTATAATTTTAAAAAGGCCCGAGAACATCGCTGCACTCGGACCCGTACGAATTAATAACGACCGCCTAATGGCTGTTATCATTATGACGCAAAATTACTGAAAATATTTGATTCCTCCATCTCTGGAGAACATTTCAGTATAGTCCGGTAGTTCCGTCGGACTAGCGTCCGCCGGAATGTCGGAAAGCGTACCCGGCCTCCGAGATATGGAGGTCTCTCCGGCCGACACTTTCCGCCACCCTTGCGGGCTGCCTCTCGCAAATTATCACTATCTTCGTTGTTGGAATCGTTGAGCTGTGTATAACACCACAGCAAAATGAAAATCTTTATCGACAATGGACACGGCCAGTTCACGGCCGGCAAACGCAGCCCGGACGGGCAATTCAGAGAGTATCACTACAATCGCATCGTCGCACGCCGTATCACATCAAGACTCAAGGAACTTGGCTATGATGCAGAGCTCCTTGTTCCGGAGGATGACGATGTATCTCTCACCGAACGTTGCCGCCGTGTAAACGCCTGGTGTCTGCTCCACGGGAAGAAGAATGCAATCTGCGTCAGTATCCACTTCAACGCCCACGGAAACGGCCACGAATGGACTTCT